>QAKO01000038.1 GCA_003343765.1 Bacillota bacterium
GGGAAGAAGTTCATCTGCGGCGTTCCGATAAAGCCCGCAACGAACTGGTTGATCGGGTAATCGTACAGGTTCTGCGGCGTATCTACCTGCTGCATGAAACCGTCTTTCATAACGACGATACGAGTTCCCATCGTCATAGCTTCGATCTGGTCGTGCGTAACGTAAATAAACGTCGTGGCAAGTCTTGCATGCAGTTTGGAAATTTCCGTTCTCATCTGCGCACGCAGTTTCGCATCCAAGTTGGACAAAGGCTCGTCGAGCAGGAATACTTTCGGCTCACGGACGATTGCACGACCCAACGCAACACGCTGACGCTGACCACCGGACAACGCCTTCGGTTTACGGGTCAGGTAATCGGTGATACCCAGGATCGCCGCCGCTTCTTTCACGCGTTCGTCGATGATCTGCTTCGGAACTTTGCGGAGTTTCAGACCGAATGCCATGTTATCATACACAGTCATGTGCGGATACAGTGCGTAGTTCTGGAATACCATCGCGATATCGCGGTCTTTCGGTACGACATCGTTGACCAGCTTGCCGTCGATATACAGTTCGCCTTTCGAAATTTCTTCCAGTCCCGCGATCATACGCAGAGTCGTCGATTTTCCGCATCCGGAAGGTCCGACGAATACGATAAATTCTTTATCCTTGATGTCCAGATTAAAATCCGTAACAGCCGTTACTCCGGACGGATAAACCTTGTAAATACCTTTCAGTAAAAGGCTTGCCATTGTAAGATTTCCTCCCTACGATAAAGTTTTTTAAGTTATCATAAATATTTTACAACATTCCGCATAAAAACGCAATGGGCAATAATTACAAATTATTCTTTTATATCTGTTAATTTTGCCCAACTGTTCCGCCTTTTTTGTCTGCAAAAAAAGCGTTTTCACGCCTTTTATGACAAATATGTGAAATTTATTCTCCGCGGAGTTGTATTTTCGCAGCAGATTTGCTATAATAAAAAAAAGGGGCGGGACTTACTGCAAATATCTTTGTTCCGCAAACAGAACGCAATGGATGTCAATAAATATATACCGAAATATAAAACCTCGCACACGCGACTGCTGTGCCTTGCAGACCTTACCGGAGAAGAGATCTTTGAATACCTGTACGCCGCCAAGGCAATGAAAAAGAAGTTCCGCGTCGGGGAAAACCCGCCCGCGTTGCGCGGAAAAACGGTAGCCCTGCTGTTCGGGAATGTATCGACCCGAACCCGCATAACCTTTGAAATGGGAATCCGCCAGCTTGGCGGCGATTATATTTATCTGCCCAAAGAAGAAACCCAGCTTTCCCGCGGCGAAAGCATCCGCGATACCGCCGTTATGCTGGAACGCTACGGTATTTCTGCCGTCGTTCTGCGCGGATTCGATGACGAAAGTTTGCATGAGTTCGCTTCCAATACTTCCATACCTGTCATCAACGGACTCTCCGACAACACGCATCCGCTTCAGATTCTTCCCGACCTTTTCACCATCTGGGAAGTCAAAGGCAGACTGGATAACCTGAAGCTCGCTTACATCGGCGACGGAAACAACGTTGCCAATTCCCTTATCCTCGGCTGTTCGAAAGTCAATATGGATATTTCTCTGGCAAGCCCCCACGGCTACAGTCCCGACCGCTCGATCGTCGAACGCGGTATGCAGTTCAGCAACGTCATCATCACCGACGACATTCGCGAAGCCGTACGGGACGCGGATATCGTCTATACCGACGTCTTTATTTCCATGAAAGATAAAAACGACGAACATAAAAAACAGATTTTGTCCCGTTATCAGGTCACAAAAGAAGTCATGGCTCACGCAAAACCCGACGCCGTGTTCATGCATTGCATGCCCGTTCACCGCGGCGAGGAAGTCTCCGCCGAAGTGGCCGACGGACAGCAATCCATTCTGTATACTCAGGCGGAAAACCGCTTGCATATGAACAAAGCAGTCCTCGCCATGCTCGTCAAATAAATTTCTGCGTGGCTTGCTTTGAAAACTTTATCCTTAAAAAAGAATACCGCCGTCCGCAAAAATATTTGCGGACGGCGGTATTTATTGCTGTCACAGCGTCCGCCTGCCTTTATGCAGGCGGACGCTGTCTCTTATCCTTGCGATGCACTCACCGCATCTTTGCCGTCTGTCTCTTTTGAACGGCCGTTTAAGATCCGCCTGAACCCCGTCGTTTCAGATTTCAGCGCTTTCGTTTCAGATTTCAGCGCTTTGCCGGAATGATCTCCAGCCAGTAGCCGTCGGGGTCTTCGATAAAATAGATCCCCATCTGCTTGTTCTCAAAACAGATACAGCCCATTTCACTGTGCTTGCGGTAAGCGCCTTCAAAATCGTCCACACGGAACGCAAGATGAAATTCGCATTCCCCCAGATCATATTTCTGCGGATGATCTTTCAGCCAGGTCAATTCCAGCTCAAAATCACTGTTTGCATTTTTGACAAACACGATCGTAAAATTTTCGGTCGTATTCCTGCGGACTTCTTCCAGCCCCAACGCCTCTTTATAAAAACGAAGCGATCGGTCCAGATTGCTGACATTGTAATTTTCATGAACCATCCGAAATTCCATACCATTTACCTCTCTTTTTTATTTATCGCCTTCACGCCCGACCGCCGCTGCCTGTACCCGATTATTATATCAAATCCGCCTTTTCTGTCAACCGAATTCGTTTCAAATATTTTTCCCCTGTTTTTCCTTTTCGACGCCACCGCCTCGGACTCAACCCCGAATCGATTTTTTTCGATTTTAATCCCCCTATCTATATCAGATTCCATCCCGAACCGATCCGTACATCCCTTATCTTTCCGTATTTCTTTTGACCTTGGCCTCTTCCTCTTTGTTCTGTTTCAAAAGTCTTTTCCGCCCGCAAGGCAAGCCCCCTTTCGCATTCTCCTGCCTGCCTTACTTTTTTCCAAGATTTGCGGTCTTCGCCTTTTGCCCTGACAGAGCAAAACATTTTTGCCCCGCCCTACGTTGACACTTTGGCACAACATATGTAGCAAGCAAGACTTTATATGCGGCGCGCAAGACTTTGCGCGCCGCATATTCCCGTTTACAAAAAATGCCGTTCGCATAAAAATGAATTGACCGCAGAATCTTGCGATTCTGCGGTCAATCCATATATGATAAGGGGGAAAATGATGAGCTATTTTATGTAACCAAGCGAAAGCGTTGCGCGTTTCGTTTGATTACACGCATATTATAGCTCGTATAAAAAAAATTGTAAAGTATTTTTTTTTATTTTTTGAAAATTTTTTGAAATAAATTTTCTTTTCATTTTTTGTTATATTTTCACATTTTAGAGCGAATGATGTCGAAAAAAAGGTTAACCGCGTTAATTACTAACATTCTTATTCTTTGGACACCGATTTACCGCATTGTAAGTTTTCATTTTTAACAAAATTAACATTTTGGAAAAATGCTGTGACAGACACTTAAAGAATACGGCAAAAAAGGCAGCCCAAAACGGCGGCGCAGAAATTGGCGGCCAAAGCGATAAAGACAGGGACGGCGTTTTTTCCCTTGCTTCCTGCAAAATAGACGGCGGAGATATAAAAGACTGTTTCTCCCGAAGCGTACAGAACGCAGGCACAGCGTGCGATATAGGAATCGGCGCCGTACCTGGCGCAGACATCGGAAACGAGCGCGAGCGAGCCGCTCCCCGAGAAGGGTTTGATCAGGACAAGCGAAGAAATTTCCGACGGGATCCCCACGGCGGAAAACAGCGGTGAAAGTGCTTTGGAAAAAGCCTGGGAGAGTCCGCTGGCTTCAAACAATTCGGAAAGAACGAGAATAGCGGCTATGTAAGGAAAGAGAGATTTGAGCAAAGGCAAAGCGCCTGCTGCGCCGGAAGCGAAACTGTCGTAAACGCGCACGCGGCGGATGGCGGCAACCAGGATCACCGCGAGAAATAATACAGGAAGAAGATAAGCCGCAATTTTCATTTTTTTCTCCCGTACACGATTCTGACCAGAACGGCCCCGATCGCAAGCGCCGCGAGAGCCGCCAAAAGCGCGGGAAAAACGATATCATACGGCGCCGCCGATCCCGACTGCACGCGCAAAGACAAAACGGTCGCGGGAAGCAACTGTACGCCTGCGCAATTCACGACAAAAAACATTGCCCGCGCATATGTTTCTCCCCTTTCGTCCAGCAAGCGCATGGCACAAACGCCGGCACCCGTCGCCGCGCCGCCCATCCCCAGCAGGTTTGCCGCAAGATTTACGGAGATCTGTTCCAATGCCTTTTCATCTTTGGTACGGAAAAATTTTGCGGTCAGCGGCTTCAGTACCTTTGAAAAACCTTTTAAAAGCCCCGCGTCCTCTGCAATTTTTAAAAAACCGAGCCAGACCGCATACACCGCCGCAAGCGTTACGCCGAGCATGAGAGCGTTTTTCGAACCTTCCAGCATGGCAGGCAGAAAAGCGGCGGGATCGCGGAGGATCAGCAAAACACCTGAAATCACGAATATGCACACAAAAATTACGTTCATGTCATCACTCCCTCAGCTATGAATATGCAAGCCGCGGACAAGATATGCTGCCGCCCCGCCCATACCGAACAATATTGCGGCTGAAAAACCACTTTTTTCACATAAATTTCTGCGCCTTTCGACGGTCAGACTATAAAAAACTTTTAAAATGGTTTTACATTATTTATAAAATGGAGTATAATAGCTTAAATAATTGCACGGAATTTCAAACGGAGGGAACCATGGCAGAAAAGAAACCCTATTATATTACGACAGCGATCGCCTATACATCGGGCAAGCCGCACATCGGCAACACATACGAAATCATTCTGACGGACGCGATCGCGCGGTTCAAACGCAACCAGGGCTATGACGTACGGTTTCAGACAGGGACGGACGAACACGGCCAGAAAATCGAAGAAAAAGCAAAGGCAAACAAGGTAACGCCGAAGCAGTTCGTAGACGGAGTAGCGTCCCAGATAAAGGATATCTGGGATCTGATGAACGTTTCCTACGACAAATTTATCCGCACCACGGACAAAGATCATGAATTGCAGGTGCAGAAAATTTTCAAAAAACTTTACGAACAGGGTGATATTTACAAAGGCACCTACGAAGGAATGTACTGCACACCCTGCGAAGCGTTCTGGACTCCTTCACAGCTCAAAGACGGAAAATGCCCCGACTGCGGCAGGGAAGTCAAGCCCGCAAAAGAAGAAGCGTACTTCTTCAGAATGAGCAAATACGCCGACAAACTTCTGCGTTATTATGAAGAACACCCCGAGTTTATCACGCCCGTATCGCGCAAAAACGAAATGGTGAACAACTTTTTAAAACCCGGGCTTCAGGATCTTTGTGTTTCGCGCACCTCGTTCCAATGGGGAATCCCCGTCGAGTTTGATCCCAAGCACGTCGTCTATGTATGGCTGGACGCGCTTACAAACTATATCACGGGTCTTGGCTACGATGCGGACGGGCATTCGGACAAACTGTTTACAAAATACTGGCCTGCCGACGTACATGTGATCGGGAAAGACATCATCCGCTTCCATACCATCTACTGGCCCATTTTTCTGATGGCGCTGGGGCTGCCCCTGCCCAAACAGGTTTTCGGACACCCTTGGCTGCTGATGGACGGTAGTAAGATGAGCAAGTCGCGCGGCAACGTCATTTATGCGGACGAACTCGTCAAAGTATTCGGCGTGGATGCGGTACGCTATTTCGTACTCAACGATATGCCCTTTGACAATGACGGCAACATCACCTGGGAACTGATCAACGACCGCGTCAATTCCGACCTTGCCAACAATCTCGGAAATCTCGTTTCCCGAACGGCAGCAATGTCTTTAAAATATTTTGACGGCGTTCTCGCAGACAAAGGAGCCGCCGAACCTGTCGATGCAGAGATCCGCAGCATGGCAACGGCACTTTATCCGAAAGTTGCCGCCAAAATGGATGAATTCAAAATCGCGGACGCACTCGGCGAAATTTTTACGTTCCTGCGCCGCTGCAACAAATACATCGACGAAACTGCGCCCTGGATTCTTGCCAAAGACGAAGCCAAAAAGGACAGGCTTTCCACCGTATTGTACAATTTGTCGGAAAGCATCGTGATCGCCGCAAGCCTTTTGCAGCCTTTCATGCCGGAAACAGCGCAAAAGATCGCACAGCAGTTCAACACGTCCCTGCGCGCATACGATCAGCTGAATTCTTTCGGTCTGATCCGCAACGGAAGCAAAGTCTCCCCTACCGAATCGCATCTGTTTGTGCGCAGAAATTATAAGGACGTAGAGGCACAATACGAACAAATCCATGCCGAAGCCGCAAAAGCAGATGCAGTCGATTCTGCGGCAGCAAAGCCGGAAACGACGGCAAAGCCTGCCGCAAAAGCGCAGGAAGCGAGCTATCCCGCAGAGATCTCCATCGACGATTTTGCAAAAGTAAGAATGCAGATCGCCAAAGTCATTGCCTGCGAAAAAGTGGAAAAAAGCGACAAACTGCTGAAATCGACCGTACAGATCGGTAACGAGACCCGTACCGTCGT
>QAKO01000095.1 GCA_003343765.1 Bacillota bacterium
TTATGTCATCCATTTGGATGTCCTCCTTTTGATTCTTAGTTTGCAACTGCCAGGTCGCAACTCTATTATATCAAAAGGAGTTTTTATTTCAAGTTCCATCGCTTAAGCTCTTTGCTACCCGCGGACTATCCGAGGGTTTTTGATTTACAATCAAAAAGAGCGAAGATTTTGAAAATCTTCGCTCTTTTTTCCCTTGCAGGCGTTGCCCTGTCCGAGCCGCCCGCAAGCCGTTTTCCTTTATATAATTATTTGTTGAGGTTTGCTTTCAGATTTGCAAGCGCTTCGGAAAGCTCTTTCGGGAGACGATCGCCGAACTGTTTGTAGAATTCTTCGATTCCGTCCGCCTCTTTCTTCCATGTCTCTTTGTCTACGGTCAAAATCTCTTTCAAAGTGTCGGGCGTAACGTCCGTGCCTTCGATGTTAATGTCTTCCGGCTTCGGAACATAGCCGATCGGGGTCTCCACCGCGTCGACTTTGTCTTCACAACGCTTGATGATCCATTCGAGAACACGCATATTGTCGCCGAATCCAGGCCACAGGAAATGTCCTTCGTCGTCCAGACGGAACCAGTTGACGTTGAAGATCTTCGGCTGATTCTTGACTTTCTTGCCCATGTCGATCCAGTGCTGGAAGTAGTCGCCCATATGATAGCCGCAGAACGGACGCATCGCCATCGGATCGCGGCGCACTACGCCGACCGCACCCGTAGCCGCAGCCGTCGTTTCGCTCGCCATGATCGAACCTACGAACACACCGTTGTTCCAATCCTTGCTCTGGTATACCAGCGGAGCCGTCTTCGCACGGCGGCCGCCGAATACGATCGCCGACAGAGGAACACCCTTCGGATTGTCGAACTCCTTGCTGATGCAAGGGCAGTTCTTCGCGGGAGCCGTGAAACGGCTGTTCGGATGCGCACCCTTCACGCCCGCTGCTTTCGCCGCGTCGTCCCAAGGATTGCCCTTCCAGTCGATCGCGTTCTTCGGAGGATTCTTGTCAAGGCCTTCCCACCATACCGTGTTGTTGTCCAGATTATGCACAACGTTCGTGAAAATCGTACCTTTCTGCGTGGTATGCAATGCGTTCGGGTTGGATTTTTCGTTCGTGCCGGGCGCAACGCCGAAGAATCCGTTTTCAGGGTTCATCGCCCACAGTCTGCCGTCCGCTCCCACGCGGATCCAGGCAATGTCGTCGCCCACGCACCAGATTTTATACCCTTTCTTGCGATAGCTTTCCGGAGGAATCAGCATCGCAAGGTTCGTCTTGCCGCATGCCGAAGGGAATGCCGCCGCAATGTATTTCACGTCGCCGTCCGGTTTCTCAAAGCCCAGAATCAGCATGTGCTCCGCCATCCAGCCCTCGTTCTTGCCAAGGTACGATGCAATACGCAAAGCAAAGCACTTTTTACCCAACAGCACGTTCCCGCCGTAACCCGAATTGCACGACCAGATCGTGTTGTCCTCGGGGAAATGCAGAATATATCTCTTCGTTTCGTCCAGCTGGCACTTAGAATGAAGTCCCTTGACAAAATCGCCGTCTTTGCCCAGAACGTCCAGAACGTCCGTGCCGACACGCGTCATGATCTCCATGTTCAGAACAACGTAAATGCTGTCCGTCAGCTCAATGCCGACTTTCGAAAATTCGCTTCCCACGATACCCATCGAGTAAGGAATTACATACATCGTTCTGCCCTGCATCGAGTTTTTGAAAATGTCCGAAGCCATTTTGTACGCTTCTTTCGGATCCATCCAGTTGTTGATGGGGCCTGCATCGTTCTTGTCGCGGCAGCAGATGAAGGTTCTGTCCTCCACGCGCGCTACGTCATTCACTGCCGTGCGGTGCAGATAGCATTCGGGAAGCAGATCCTCGTTCAGTTTGATCATCTCGCCCGTTGCGCACGCCTCAGCACGCAGTTCGTCACGCTGTTCCTTGCTGCCGTCGATCCACACAATGCGGTCAGGATTGCAAAGAGCCGCGCTCTCGTCGATAAAACTCAAAACTTTTTTGTTCTCAGTCAGAGGCTTTTCATACTTTGCCATACGTATCGATCTCCTTTTTGGAAGAATTTTTACTGAATTTCAATGGGCGCCTTTTTCACCCGTAAGATTATTATAAACTCTTTTTCCGAAAAAGTAAACTTTTTTGAGCGCCATTTTTTTCGGGGAAGGTTTTTTCGGTATTTTTCACTTATCCGACATAAATGTATATTTTTTTCCGTGAAAGAATATATATAATGATACACGAAACCTTTTCTTTCAGGCGGAAATAACAATGAACTACATAAAAAAACTCTGCGTTTTAAAACAACTCTCCAGCGGATTTGCTTCGGACGGGAAAAAGGTATCCGCACTCCTGACGGCGGAAAGTTTTGCGGGAACTCTGACCTTTTCGCTGGCTTTGATCGGCTTTGCGCCGCTGCGCGAAGGGCGGTACGTCTGCCTCGTCTGCGACGAAAAGGGCGAACGCGAAATCTTTGACGTGCCTTCCCCTTCCGGCTGTACCGTAAAACGCGCCGCAAATGCGGATATTTCCAAAGGGTTTTGCTGTCTTGTCTGCCATGTCGGGACGCGCGTGGCTCCCGTCGCGTTCGGAAAATGCGGCGACTATACCTACGACGTGAAAAAACTGTGCGCCCTGCTCGATTCCCGCGAAACGCCTGCGACAGCAAAAAAAGCGGAGAATTCCCCCGAACTTGCAGACGAATCGGAAAAAAGTCAGACAAAAGCCGCTCCGACCATTCCGTCCGCCCCGCCCGATCTGCCCGACCCGCCCTACGACGACGAACTGGTGGCGACGGAAAATTATTATGAATTCGACAGGGAGAAAGACGATGAACGATCAACGCATGACGACAAATCAATGTGCGACGGTTCGGGACAGGACGTCCCGTACGAGTACGCGGACAGAAAAGAAAAAGAATGCGGCGAGAGCGTTGGAAAGGATGAAGATGCTCAAAGCCTATTCCGCTTCGCAAGCAGCGAAGAGCTCGCAGAAGATGCGCAGCCTTGCTACTACGATAAAGTAAAGAACGAACTTGCCGCGCTGTTCGGGCGATACCCCGCCGAAGAAGAACTTGCGGAATGTATTCCTTTTTCCAAATGGGCAAAAGTTACTTTTTCGCGCAATAAATACTATACGGTGGGCGTGATCAGCGACGAACACAAACCGAAATATATCTGTTACGGCGTACCCGCCGAGAGCCGCAAAGATCCGCCCGAAGCACTGAAAGGATTGTGTTCGTTTTTGCCGCTTTCGGTATTCGACCTGAACGGCAAAGGATATTGGATGATGTTCCAGGACGCGGAAACGGGACAATGTATCAAAATCGCGCAGAAATAAACACACCGCGAAGGGGAAGGAGCAAATTTGCTCCTTCCCCTTCGCGGTTAAACCCTGTTCGACACATTTAGCGACCGACGGCGCGCAATTTTGCGCGCCGTCGGTTTTTGATTACTTTATATGTCAGCTTTGCGTAGAACCATCCTCTGAAGTAATAACAATTTTACCTGAAACTGCTTCCGGTAAGGTAATTCCTGCCGCATAATGGTTTGTTGTTGTCGTTTCGCCGTCTTTAATATATTTTCTGGTCGCTTCTTTTACTTCTCCAACCATATGCCCGATATAAAGCATCTTTTCTATATCATTGGTATTTCCTTCAAGGCGAATACTACCAGCATTCAAACATCCTGTTACAGTAACTGTACTGTTTGTAGAAGAACTCTGCGCACCAACAGCAACAATTCCACCTGCACTGTAAGCCTCTCCGCCTCCTGCTGAAATTACTTTCACTGCCAATTCGCCATAATTTTTACAATTTTCGAACGTCCAAGCACCCTTTGTCATTAGCATACCCGCTATACCACCAATACGTGCTCCCGAAATTGAACCGTAATTTTCGCAATCTTTCACCGTCAGAGTATATTCATTTACTATCGTTTGATTACTAATCGAAAATATACCGCCAACCGTACTAAATCCCATTCTGTCTGCAACTTCATAATCTGAAACTAATGTTGCTCTATTAACACATTCTTCAATCGTAACATTTCCTTGAACTGCCAAGCTACCATTTTCACCACCGATCAATCCGACAATTCCACCTACGCGGCTATAACCGACGATTTTACTGCCTTCTTCAATCTTAACGTTATAAATAGTTATATCCTTTTCAGTATCTTCCGGAGACCATGTAATTGCACCGATTGCGCCGCCAACCGTATGATTTCCCCATGCGACAGGCTTTCCCGAATCATTAATAAATTCTCCTGTATATCCAGGATGATCAATTTGCAAATTACTAAAAGTAACATCCCTAAATTCTACACCTTCAAAAATAGATATAAATCCATACAAGGTATAAGGATTTCCACTTGTGGCATTCAATTGCTCACTGTACGTTGTCGGGTCGGACATCTGAAGATTCTTTATCGTAAAATCATTACCATAAAAACTACCATACATATGATCGACAGGATCCCATTCCGCACCTTCCAGATCGATATTGCCACCGAGATACAGATCGATTGCTTTTCCTTTGTTTTCTTCTTTATCCAGATATTCCGCCGCAGAAACAAGCCTTGCCGGAGTATCTACTTTAATATCGGTTATATTTCCTGAGACATCTTTGACTACGCCGTACGTCTGCGCGCCTTCCGCCGTATTCTCCAACTCACTATCCGAAATAACCGTATTCTGCCAGTCATCATTACCGCGGATCGCCCCTTCCAAAGTCGGCCATGCTTCCGACCAGTCAAAGGACATGGTTTTGTATTCTTCCGGATATATGACCGAATAATCTCCCGTATTTACATACAAAACACGGTTGATCGAACGCACCCACACAAACGCCGTGTTTTTGACAAGCGTAGAATAGTTCTTTGCATTCATCCCCGCTTCTTCCAGGATCGTCAACGCCTCACTCAACGTCTCCAGCTCGCCGTCCACTTCCGCATTCTGCAACGCAAGATTCATGTTCCGCACCGCAGATTGATCCGACGACTGGTTCGCTTTGTTAATAAGACTCGTAAACGTAGGAATCAGCACCGCCGCCAGAATCGCAATCACCGCGATCACGATCACAAGCTCCGTGATCGTAAACGCTCTCTTCAGCTTCTTTACCATCTTTTTTTCTCCTTCTTTTTTTTCCTGTAAGTTGCTTTTTCTTCTGCTCGCAGAAGAAAAAGAGGCGCGCCTCTTTTTCATACTTTTCCAGGATATTCCTATTATAAACGATAAACTGCATAGTGTCAATCCTATTATTCATATTTTCACAAAAAGCCGTCTTTTTCATCCTCTTTTTGCCGAACCCTGGAAAAAAAATAAAACCGCGGTACGCCGTTTCATGCGTACCGCGGTGCATTGATCGATTATTCCAGAATCGCTTTGATCCTGCGGACCCCGCTCGCGGAAGACTGTTCTTTCACGATTTTAAAATGTCCGAGTTCGCCCGTCGACGCCGCATGCGGCCCGCCGCACATTTCGCGCGAGAATGTGCCGATGCTGTACGTCTTGACCACGTCGCCGTATTTATTGTCGAATACGCCGACGATCCCTTCCGCACGCGCTTTGTCGTACGACATTTCTTCAAATACGACGGGAATGTTTTCCCCGATCTTCTCGTTGACGAGGTCTTCCACCGCCTTGATCTCTTCCTGCGTCATCGGGCGCGCGAAATTGAAATCGAAACGCAGACGTTCGGGCGTAATGTTGCTGCCCTTTTGGTTGACGTCCGGCGAAAGCACCGCTTTGAGCGCCGCATTCAGAAGGTGCGTCGCCGTATGCAGGCGCGTCGTAGCAACGCCCGTATCCGCAAGCCCGCCTTTGAATTCGCCCGCCGCCTGCGCATGGCTCTTTTCCTGATGTTCGCGGAACGCTTCTTCGAATCCCTTTTCATCCACCGTGAATCCGCGTTCAGCCGCCATCTCCACCGTCAGTTCCAACGGGAATCCGTACGTGTCGTACAATTTGAAAGCCGCTTTTCCGCCGATCGACGTTTCCGCTACATACGAAGCGTCCTGCTTGCTCATGAATTCGTTCTTGCGCGCAATGCCCGCGATCGTCTTTTCAAACTCCTTCATGCCCTTTTCCAAAGTCGATTCAAAACGCGTGATCTCGCGCTCGATCTCCTGCAGAATGTATTCCTCTTTCTGCGGCAACAGCGGGTATGCCTCGCCGTATACCTCTTCAATAAAGATCTTCGCCACGTTCAGCATTTCCGTACTCGCAACGCCCAGCGCCTTACAGTAACGGATCGCCCGCCGCATCAGCCTGCGCAGAATATACCCCGCTCCCGTGTTCGAAGGCAAGATCCCGTTTACGTCGCCGATCAGCATCACCGTCGTACGCGTATGATCCGCTATGATACGCATCGCTTTGCGATCCGCTCCGCCGTCATCATACTTCTTGCCCGATACCTTTTCAAGATACGCGATCGCTCCGCTGAACAAGTCTGTCTTGTATCCGTCCGTCAGACCGTTCAGAAACGCCAGCATCCTGTCCAGTCCGAACCCCGTGTCTACGTTCTTGTTTTCCAGCGGTTCATACCCGTCCGCCGTCTTTTTGTACTGCATATATACGTCGTTGCCGATCTCTACATACCTGCCGCACGGACAGTTGATATCGCAGGGCGTCCTGCCGCATTCCTTGTCCGTAAGCGGGTAAAACCACTCGTTGTCAGGGCCGCAGGGCGTTCCCACCGTGCCTTCCAGCTCCCACCAGTTGTTGGACTTGTCCAAATAAAATATATGCTCGGGCTTGATCCCCAGATCCATCAGCAGTTTCGCCGTTTCATCGTCGCGCGGCGCGCTCTCGTTGCCCGCAAATACCGTCGAACAGATCTTGTCCGCGTCCAGCCCGAATACCTTCGTCAAAAGCTCGAACGACCACGCCGTCTTTTCTTTTTTAAAATAATCGCCCAGCGACCAGTTGCCCATCATCTCGAAAAACGTGAAATGCGTCGCGTCCCCGACCGATTCGATGTCCACCGTGCGCACGCACCCCTGCACGTTGCAAAGCCGCTTCCCCGCAGGATGCGGCTGTCCCAACAAATACGGCATCAGCGGCTGCATGCCCGCTACATTGAACATGACTCCCGTCGATCCGTCCCCGATCAGCGATACCGCCCCGATATTCACATGACCTTTGCTTTCATAAAAGGATAACCATTTGTTTCTCAGTTCTTTGGATGTAATCATATTTCGCCTCTGCTTTTTATTTCTGCTCCCGCGCCGCGCCGTGAATCCTGCTTCCGAGGATCCACGGCGCGGCTCGCCTTTATTCCTGTTTTTCGGGCGGATCCTGTTCCGCTCCGTCTTCTTTTTTAAATTCTTCCCGCAACTCCTGACGGATTTCCCGTTCCGCTTCGTCCGACTTTTCTTGCTCGGTTTCTTCCTTCGGGACAGGGAAAAGTTCTTCTCTGCCGCATTCGAATTTTTCGCCCGTGAGCTTTTCGAGCGCCGCTTCCAGCCGCGCGATACGGCATTTGAGATACTGGATCTCCTCCGCGTTCGGGTCGCATTTTTCCTGCAAAAGGTCGGGCTTTTCACCGCGGATCCGCACGACGCGCCCCGGTACGCCAACCACCGTCGCGTGCGGCGGGACTTCCTTCAGAACGACCGCCCCCGCGCCGATCTTCGCGCCTTCGCCGACCGTGAATCCGCCCAGCACTTTCGCGCCCGAACTGATCACGACATCCTTTTCGATGGTCGGATGACGCTTGCCTTTTTCTTTACCCGTTCCGCCCAGCGTGACGCCCTGGTAGATCACCACGCCGCTCTTCACTTCCGCCGTTTCCCCAATCACGACGCCCGTGCCGTGGTCGATGAATACGCCGCCTTCGATCTTCGCCGCAGGATGGATCTCGATCCCCGTCAGGAATTTCGCAAACTGCGAAACCATCCGCGCCAGAAGTTTTAAGTGCATTTTATACAATCGGTTGGCAAACCTGTGCCACGACAGCGCATGTACTCCCGAATAGGTCAGCCAGATCTCGAATTTGTTGCGCGCCGCAGGATCGTTGCGCTTTGCCGCTTCAATGTCCGCGCGTAAACGTCTGAACATAATTACTCTCCCTCGCCACCGCATCCGCTGCCGCGGATACACTGTTTTCAGATTATTCTGCGGATATGGAATTCATCAAACGCCGCGTCGATAAATTCCCTGTTGAACACGCGATAATCCATCAGATATTTCACGACGACGTCGCGCGCGTCCGCAAAATCATAATATGCAACGCAAAGCTGCATGAGTGCATCCATATCTTCTTTCCGAAGCGCCAAAAGCAGCCCCAGCTTGTACAGCAAAACCTTTTCGGGGACATACCAGCCACGCAACGTCTTCTTCCACGTCTCCTCGTCGATCCCGAGCTTCGCCGCCATCGCCGACGGGTCTTCCCCGTACTTGCGCACAACTTGCTCGATCGCCTTCCCGTGTACCGCACGGATCCCGAAAAAACACTTGAACCGTACCTTCGCCGACGAAATTCGCACCGAATACGTGAAATTGTTGTCTACGTACCGCTCTTTCAGCTCCGCCAGTACTTTCTCGCTTTGCGGCTGATAATAAATTTTTCGGATCTCGTTCGTCGCTACTTCCCCTTCCTCGATCCGGTTTTTGTTCTTCAGCACCATCGAAATCGTTACCGATTCGTAAGACGGCAAGGTACTGATCAGATCAAAATTCGCATACTTTTTACTGAAATATTCATTAAGATCCTGCAAAAAATTTTCGCTCATCCCAAGTTACCGCCATAATTTATTTTTACTCAGCTTCTATTATACATTTTTTCGCCGAAATTTCAATGCTTTTTTATGCCACGAAAAAAATTTTTCTGAAAACTCTGAAAAACATTCACAAATAATGTAAATTTCGTTGCGGATATCTGTGAAATATGTTATAATGTCCCTGTTAAAAACAAACAACGGAGGAATTCGCTTACGAAACGCACGAGAATCGACGAGATCGCACTTTTGATCGAAAAGAACGGAAAAATGAGCCTGGAGGAACTTGCCGTTCAGTTCCCCGAAGTTTCCGATATGACGCTCCGCCGCGATCTGCTGGAGCTGGAAAAAGAAAATAAAGTCATCCGCGTGCGCGGCGGCGCCATGTCCGTGCTGGAAGTACAAAAACGCTCGGGCGAAGCCTACGCTCAGAAGTCTACCATCAATACCGACGCCAAAAAGGTCATCGCCAAAAAAGCGGTTTCTTTGATCGACGAGGGCGTCAGCATGTTCCTTGACGGCGGCACGACCGCTCTCCAACTCGCCAAAGAACTCCCCGACCGTCCCTGCCATATCTTTACCAACGGCATCGTGGTCGCTGAAGAACTCGCCCATAAAAAACAGCCCGAAGTCGTTCTCGTCGGAGGTTCCCTCATCAAAGAAAACCTCTCCACCGCTTCCCCTTATACAAAAGTTTTCCTGGGCAATACGAATTTCGAACTCGCCATCATTTCCGCTTCGGCTTTCTCTTTTGAACAGGGCTTCTCCTGTATCTCGCAAGTGGAATCCGATCTCTTGAAATTTATCCTCGCCCGCGCGAAAATGGTGTACATGATGCTCGATACCTCCAAAATCGGCAAGATCATGCCCTATACCTTCGCTTCGCCCGATAATATCGACGTTCTCATCACCGACGACAACTTCCCCCAGAACGTCAAAGAAAAATTCGAGGAAAAAAATATCGTCGTTATCTGACTCAAACTTATTTTTACAGACAGCTTATACAAGCTGTCTTTTTTTATTCACCCGCTTTTAATGCAACCGTGTATGCGAACAAACAAAAATGCGATCAGGCGTTTTACAGACACCCGATCCCGTTGCACAAAACCCCATCTGCCGCCTTGGATTATTCCGTTTCCCTTTCTACCTTGTGCCGATTTTTCGGATCAGGCTAAACAAGCACGGGACGCGGCATTTTGCCGCGTCCCGTGCTTGTTTGCTGACTTATTTTTTCTTATAAAAACAGAGGTATCCGCACTTATTCGGGTGATCCAAAACGATTTGCGGACACGAAAATATTACCCTGAAACAGATGAGCAGGTCTGCCCCTGCACAAAAAATATTATAAACACCGACCGCAAGAAGCAACCAGAACCCCGTTATGATCCCCGCCGCAGAAAAGCCGATGCCGAGTAAAACAAACGGAGCCGCCGTACCCAAAATATATTTACCGCGTTTCATCGGCATCTCACACGCGCAATACGGCGTCCATAACTCTCTCATCACGCCGAAACGGATGCCGCGGAACGTTCCGTTTGCGATCCCCCAGAAAAGCCCGTGCAATGCCTCGTGAACAGGAATGGATACAAGCCCCAGCCCCG
This sequence comes from Bacillota bacterium, assembly GCA_003343765.1. Lineage (GTDB taxonomy): Bacteria > Bacillota > Clostridia > Christensenellales > Borkfalkiaceae > Borkfalkia. The sequence continues at coordinate 10,316 of QAKO01000095.1, forward strand.
CCAACAAAAAAATATCGCAAAAAAGCTGCGGAAAAATATTGCGCACGGCAGGAGCAAACGCCGCAAACAGCAGTACGGCCGCCGCCGCAAACGGCAGAGCCGTAAGCACACCGAATACGTTTGCAGCCTTTATGCCGATCGTACGATCCGACGCCGTAAACCCGCGGGACTTCAGGCTTTCAACACTTTCGCCGAACTTTCGCATACGCTCCGCTTCTGCCGCCCGTTCTCTCTCTGTCCGCTCCTTTTTTCTTTGCTCTCTTTTTGCCCTACGCCCTGCGCGAGGCTCTTTCTCTCCTTTCATTTTTCAGGAAAGAATCCGGGAGTGGACAAATACCTGGCACCCGTGTCCGGTATAATGACCACGATCCGCTTGCCTGCATTTTGCGGTCTCTGCGCAAGCCGTATCGCAGCCCAGACCGCAGCACCCGCCGAAATACCCGTAAATACCCCGTCGCTTACCGCCAACGTTCTGCCGATCTCATATGCGTCCTCTTCCGTAACGGACAGCGTTTCGTCGATCAACGACGTATCCAGTATCTGCGGAACAAATCCTGCCCCGATCCCCTGCAAACCGTGCGCGCCCGCCTTTCCGCCCGAAAGCACTGCCGATTTCTGCGGCTCTACCGCCGCCGCGTACAGGTTCGGGTTCTGCTCCTTCAGATACTTCACCGTACCCGAAAACGTTCCGCCCGTTCCGATCCCCGCGACAAAAATATCCAGCTTGCCTTCGCAATCCTTCCAAAGCTCCGGCCCCGTCGTCCGATAGTGCGCCTGCGGATTCGCCGCATTCACAAACTGCCCGCAAATCACGCTGTTCTCGTTTTCCGCGTGCAACTGCTCTGCTCTCTCGATCGCCCCGCGCATGCCCTTGCTCCCTTCGGTCAGTACGATCTTCGCCCCGAACGCCGCTAATAGTTTACGCCGCTCTACACTCATTGTCTCCGGCATCGTCAAGATAAGACGATATCCTCGCACCGCACATACCGCCGCAAGTCCGATCCCCGTGTTTCCGCTCGTCGGTTCGATCAGCAACGTCTCTTTCGTGATCTTCCCGCTCTTTTCCAGATCTTCAATGATCGCCAGCGCAGGACGGTCTTTTACACTCCCCGTCGGATTGAAATACTCCAGCTTTCCCAATAACTCCGCTTTCAGCCCGAACTCGCGCTCCAATCCCCTCAGCCGCAATAACGGCGTTCTTCCGATCAGTTCCGTAATACTGTTATAAATCATGTCTTCTCCTGCTCAGCCTTCCCGACTGCTGTTTTTTTCTTACTATTATATCCCTTTTTTTTTGTTTTGTAAACCTTCCGCTAAAAATATCTTCGCGTTAACCGCTCCCCTTTTTGCCGTTTTACGTGAAACATGCGCCCCCTATTTTTTCTTTGCGCCCTTTTTTGGTCTTTTGCTTTTTTCTCAAAATCACCCATAATTTTGCATTATTACAGATTTTTCGCATCACTTGCTTTGTATGTTTCTCATTGAAATCAGCGAAAATCCGCATCGAACGACGGTGGTAGCAAAAGCGAAGGTGATGGCGAAGCGTGAGCGGAGCGTTGGCAAAGCGTGAGCGGAGCGGTGGCGAAGCGTTGGCGAAGCGTGAGCGGAGCGTTGGCAAAGCGTGAGCGGAACGGTGGCGAAGCGTGAGCGGAGCGGTGGCGAAGCGGTGGCAAAACGTGAGCGGAGCGGTGGCAAAGCGTGAGCGGAGCGTTGGCGAAGCGAGAGCGGAGCGGTGGCAAAGCGTGAGCGGAGCGTTGGCGAAGCGTGAGCGGAGCGTTGGCGAAGCGTGAGCGGAGCGTTGGCCAAGCGTGAGCGGAGCGGTGGCGAAGCGTGAGCGGAGCGGTGGCGAAGCGTGAGCGGAGCGGTGGCAAAGCGAAAAGCCGCGCGGTCTTGTCTATGCAAGACCGCGCGGCTTTTTACGCAAACAAACGGAATAATCTCCGTATATTAAACGATCCGTAAAATTACAGCAGCCAAAGAAACATCCGCGACTTGTTTTTCAGAACTTATCAGTCAAAACTTATTTCTCAGACTTTCTTTCTGAACTTTGCGGCAAGAAGATTTGCGACGGCAAAGAGCAGAACCGTTGCACCGAGCACGATCGCCATGACCCATGCAGGCATATCCGTACCGAAAAAGTTAAGTTTCAAAGCATATTGCGAAGCAAGCGCATCCGCAAATTCGGGAGAAATATTCTGTGCTATGTTGTCCAACGCTCCGTTCATAAAACAATTTCGGAATATGCCCGCCGAATAACTGCCCGGCACAAACAAGGTAACGTACTGCACGCCTGTCGGGAATACCGAAAGGGGCATATACGCGCCGATCAGAAACCCGATCACCGTGCCGAGAATGACGTTCAGCCCCGTAAACGCGCCTTCCGTACGCAAAAATCCCACAACAAATACAAGCAATGTGGAAGAAGAAAGTACGGACATTACCAGAGTCCCGAGCAACACGAGAACATCGGCCACGCTTAAGAACCAGCTCCCCGTCGCAGCAAGCCATACAAGACAAATCACCAGTACGGCAAATCCGATAATCAGACCCGCCGCGACGACCGAAAAGAAATAGGCGGCCGGAGGCATCCACCCGGGAACGGGCGACGCCGCCAGATCTGCACGGATCCCGCGGTTTCTGTCCTGCACCATCACGCCGCAGGCGCACAGCGGCACCGTAATGCACGCACTCGCCATCACGCCCGACAACATCCAGCAATCCGCAAACGAACGGATCTCTTTTTCTCCGCCCGATACCCCCATCTCCTGCAGCGCCGACAATAACCCGTCTGTCTGTATCCTGCCCAAAAACAAAATGTACAGTCCCAGCACGATCAGCGGCGACAGCAACGCAAAGAATATATTCGCCTTGTCCTTTAAAAATATTTTCAGATTCCGCATCGTCTGACTGTAAATCATATGCAACATCAGTACGTACCCCCTTCCGCGCGCTTGCCCGTTACAGCCAAAAACACGTCATCCATATTCCCCTTGACAAATTCAAAATCTTCGCAAACATCTCCGTTCTTTTCCAGAAACCGCTTCGCTTCCCGCGCGTCCGCACACGTCACCCGCACACCGTTTTTGATCGGTTCCGCCTGCTCGCCGCGCTTTCGTAATTTCTCCGCCATCGCCGTACCATCCCCGTACAAGTACAGCGTGTTCTGCGAAAACCTGTTTTTCAGCCCTACCGGCGTGTTCTCCGCCGCAATCTTCCCGTCGTCCAGGATCACTACCCGATCGGACGCGTCCGCTTCTTCCATGTAATGCGTCGTCAGAAATACCGTCATGCCTTCCTCTTTCTGCAACTTCTGCACGATCTCCCATACCGTCTTGCGCGTCTGCGGATCCAGCCCCGTCGTCGGCTCGTCCAATACAAGCAGCTCCGGTCTGTTCAATAGCCCGCGCGCTATGTCCGCCCGCCGCCGCTGCCCGCCCGATAACTTCCCGTACGGACGGTCAAGCAGTTCGTCCAAAAATAAAAGTTTGCTCAATTCACTCAGCCGCTCTTTCCACGCCGCCTTGCGCATCCCGTAATAACTCGCACGCACCGTCAGATTCTCCCGTACCGTCAAAAGATCGTCCAG
>QAKO01000051.1 GCA_003343765.1 Bacillota bacterium
GGAAAATCTTTTCAGATCCTTGCGAAGATTTGCCGCCCCGCGCAGGTACACATGCTCCGCTTTTGCACATTCCGCGAAAAGAAGCACCCGCAGACAATACGGCAATGCCCCGTCGATTTCAGGCTCTAAAGAAGAATAGAGTGCAGCATTCGTAAAGCCCGCCTCCCGCGCAGCCTTTGCCGGATACAGGCTACGGATATCCGACGTGTTTGAAAAAAGTATGCACAAAATATCCTCATCCTGTAAGCCGTTCTTCTTTACGATCTCTTCCAAAAGTTCTTTGACGGCACCGCGTATTTCTTCCGGGGTGTCCGCCGCCACAGTCGTGGCGCCGCGAATCGCTTTCATCTTCTTTCTCCTTATTTATAGCTGATTATGCCTGACATAATACTCTGTAATTATAAAAAATACATCAATTTATACTGTTTCCTGCAACAAACCCTGTGGAAAATGCGATCTGTAAATTGAATCCTCCAGTGAACGCATCCACATCCAGAACCTCTCCGCAGAAATACAATCCTGCAACGGCTTTGCTCTGCATCGTCTTCGGATCGATCTGGCGGACGTCAACACCGCCTGCCGTGACGATCCCCTCTTCGACAGGTCTTAAACCGATCGATTTTAGCTCAAACGTTTTTAATGTATGCAACAGCGAACGGCGGCTTTCTTTTGTCAAAGAATTTACCGCAAGATCTTCCCTGATCTTCGCTTGCGCCAATACGGGTTTAATAAGACTTTTCGGAAGCAATTCGTCCAATGCGTTCTGCATCTGTTTGTTTTTAAATTTATCGAAATCCCGAAGCAGACGTTTATCCAACGTTTCATCGTCCAAAGCGGGTTTCAAGTCGATCTGCAAGCGCACTTTTGAAAAATCCTGCACGTCGTTGAGCAAGCTGGAAAGAGACAGCACGATCGGCCCGGATACCCCAAAATGCGTAAACAGCATTTCACCGAAAAACGCCCCTATTTCCTTCCCCTGTACACTTGCGCTCACGCGGACGTTTTTCAGCGTCAGCCCCTGCAAATGCGAAATTGCAGCCATATCGCACACGATTCCGCACAGGGCGGAACGCGGAGGCACCACTTTTAAACCGAATTTCTCCGCAAATTTGTAACCGTCTCCCGTGCTGCCTGTTGCAGGATAAGAAATACCGCCCGTGCCGATAACAACGCAATCAAAGAAATATTTGTCCTTTGCCGTCGTAATTTCAAACGTACCGTCCGACAACCTGACAAGGCGCACAACATTTTCCTGAAAGCAAAAGCTGACTCCGCTGTCCCGACAATACTGTTCAAGACATTTTGTTACGTCGCTTGCCTTATCCGACGCAGGAAAAACCCGATTCCCCCTCTCCACTTTTAAGGGAAGGCCGCCTTCTTCCAGAAAACGCATCATACGTTCCGGAGAAAAAGTATAGGCACAGCCCGTCAGAAATTTTCGGTTCCGGACTACATTCTCCAAAAATCCTTCCGGAGTCGTGTCGTTGGTTACGTTACACCGTCCCTTGCCAGTTATATAAATTTTTTTACCGGCTTTTTCATTCTTTTCAAAAACCGTTACTTCATTTCCTTTTTGCGCCGCCGCATACGCCGCCATCAATCCGGATGCCCCGGCGCCGATCACCGCTACCTTCTTCATTTTCCTTTTTCCGTCTCCCGGCCAACCGATCCCGTCTTTATAAGCACATAGCAACCGCGCACTGCCCGAAACATCCGGACAACAGCTCGCCCTTTCAGTCACAAAACACAGCTTGCATTCGCTTTCTGCAAATTTATTTTTCCGTCAATCTGAATCCTTTATAACAAAGAGCAGCGAAAGCCGCATTGCGGCTTTCGCTGACAATTTTAACTTTCTCCGTTATACGGGATAAACTTTATTGGCATTGTCAGCCAGGTTTTTATCAATCCCCTCTTTCGCCGCCTTGCGCCACTTGAAGTAATTGAGTGCAACCTGCCCGAATACCGCATAGGAAAGGACGTCTTCTTCCTGTTCCATATATTCTGCAATTTCTGCCTTGAACTGGTCATATTCCGGTTTCAGATCATCGGCAGGACGATACGTAATGCGCTTTTCGTCTCCGATACATTTTTTCACTACTTCCGGATTCGGTTCAGCAGGAAGTTTTCCGTATTCGCCGCGCAGCAAACCCTTAAATTCCTTCGTTACCATCTTGTAACGTTCGCCCGCAAGCACGTTCAGAACCGCCTGCGTACCGACAATCTGCGACGAAGGCGTAACCAACGGAGGATATCCGCAATCTTTACGTACATTCGGAACTTCCGCCAGAACTTCACCGAGTTTATCCGACTTGTTCTGTTGTTTCAGCTGTGAAATAAGGTTGGACAACATACCGCCCGGCACCTGGTAAATCAAGGCATTGATATCGATCGACAACACTTTCGGCGACAGGAATCCGTCCTTTTTCAGACGTTCCGCCACTCCTTTGAAATGCTCGACGATCGGAAGAAGTTTCTGAATGTCGATACCCGTATCGTAAGGCGTTCCCGCAAGCGTTGCAACCAACGGTTCCGTTGCAGGCTGGCTCGTACCGTTGCCGAGCGGCGACAATGCCGTATCGACAATGTCTACCCCTGCTTCGATCGCTTTCAGGTTTACCATGTCGCCCGTACCCGCCGTATTGTGCGTGTGCAGATGCACTTTCGTTTCCGGCTTCAGTTCTTTCTTTAACTGCGATACCAGATCATAAGCCGTGTACGGCAACAGAAGATTTGCCATGTCTTTGATGCAGATGTTATCTGCCCCCATGTTCTCCAGCTGTTTTGCAAGTTTTACAAAGTACGCCGTCGTATGCACAGGGCTTGTTGTGTAACTGATCGCCGCTTCACAGATACCGCCGTATTTTTTGATCGCCTTCATCGACGTTTCCAGGTTGCGAGGATCGTTCAATGCATCAAATACACGCACGACCTTCACACCGTTTTCGATCGATTTCGCCACAAACTTCTCTACAACGTCATCCGAATAATGACGGTACCCCAACAGGTTCTGCCCGCGCAGAAGCATCTGGATCGGCGTCTTTTTCAAATATTTACGCAGCGTGCGCAGTCTTTCCCACGGATCTTCGTTCAGAAAACGCAGACAGGAATCAAAAGTCGCTCCGCCCCACGCTTCCAGAGAATAATATCCGATATCATCCAACTGCTCCAAAACCGGAATCATTTCGTCCAAACGCATACGCGTCGCCGCCTGCGATTGGTGCGCATCACGCAATATCGTATCGGTAATCAATACCTTTTTGTTTGCTTTATTTGCCATCGCTTTTCTCCAAAATTAAATCGTTCACGGCGGATCCGAACATCGGATCCGCATACCATGTTCCGCTTATCAGCCGCCGAAGCAAGCCAGCAAGAATCCTGCCGCTACGGCAGATCCGATTACGCCCGCTACGTTCGGCCCCATCGCATGCATCAGCAAATGGTTGCTCGGGTCGCTCTCGCGCCCTACATCTTCCGATATGCGCGCCGCCATCGGCACCGCCGAGACACCTGCCGATCCGATCAGAGGATTGATCTTGCCGCCGCTGAGTTTGTTCATCAGCTTCGCCATCATCAGACCGCCGACCGTTCCGAAACAGAACGCTAGCAGACCCAACAGAATAATGTACAATGTCTGCAACTGCAGGAACGTCGTTCCCAATGCCTTGCACCCGACCGAAATCCCCAAAAAGATCGTGATCGTGTTCATCAGTCCGTTCTGCGCCTGCGAGGACAATCTGTCGACTACGCCGCTCTCTTTCATTAAGTTACCGAGCATCAGCATTCCCAACAGAGGAATCGCATCCGGCAAAAGCAAGCCCACCGCCAACGTCACAAGGATCGGGAAAATGATCTTCTCGATCTTCGTCACTTCTCTGAGCTGTTTCATCTTGATCGCACGCTCTTTCTTCGTCGTGCAAAGTTTCATGATCGGTTTCTGAATGATCGGGATCAAAGCCATATACGAATACGCCGCAATCGCGATCGTCGACAAAAGATCTTCGTTCGTAAACTTCGAAAGCGCCTGCGTCAGATAAATTGCCATAGGACCGTCCGCTCCGCCGATAATTCCGATAGACGCCGCAGCAGCCGCGTCAAATCCCAGCAAAATCGCCCCGATAAACGTCAAAAACACACCGAGCTGCGCCGCCGCACCGATCAGCATACTCTTCGGATTCGCAATCAGCGGCCCGAAATCCGTCATCGCGCCGATTCCCAAAAAGATCAGCGGCGGATAAATTACTTTATCCACACCAAAATACAAATACCGCAGCAGTCCCCAGCTTTCATTGTCCGTCCCTTCGTTGCTGATCCAGAGAACCTCTCTCGCTCCAGGTATGTTGATCAGAAACATACCAAATGCGATCGGCAGCAACAGAAGCGGTTCAAACTTCTTTACAATTGCAAGATACATCAAAACAAAGGAAACGGCGATCATGACATAATTCTGCCAGTCGCTTTGGAAAAGCCCCGATGACTCCCATAAGTTTTGAAACATCTCGCCGATATTTACAAGTAAATTCGCCTGCATCTGCACCACCTGTATCAGCCGATCACCGCAAGCAGAGCATTCGTTTCAACGTTGTTACCGACTGCCGTCTTAAAGGAAACTTTTCCGTCACAGGGCGCCGTAATGTCATTGTCCATCTTCATGGCTTCCAACACAAGGATCGCCTGGTCTTTCTTTACCGTATCCCCTTCTTTCACAAGGAATTTCTTGATCAGTCCCGGGAAAGGAGAAACAACTTTCTCGCCCGTTACCGCTGCTGCGGGCGCTGCAGCAACTTTCGCCGCCGATGCCGCCACAGGGGCCGCCGCAACCGTGTTCACGACTGTTTCGTCTGCGCCGATCTCTTCCACGCCGACTTCATAACTTTTACCATCAATAGTAACGACAAATTTACGCATTTTTATTTCTCCTTATAATCTCTTGATTCTCTTTACTTTGAATTCACATTTACTGCTTTCGCCTTCATAATACGCCGCGATCGCCGCAACAATCGCAAGGCGCACCTCTACGGGGATTTCTCCGTCCGCCACTTCCGCAACGGTTGCCTGCGCTGCGCTT
>QAKO01000093.1 GCA_003343765.1 Bacillota bacterium
GTTTTTGTTATCCTTTCGCGTGGTAGGTTTTCGGAAAACACTACCTAAAAACAACCGAGGTAAACTGAATTATGAAAAAACTCACAACCAAGATGTTGTGCAGAGCCGGCATCATCGCCGCCCTGTACGTTGCACTCACCTACGCGTTCGGCGCGCTTGCTTACAACGGATTTTTACAAATCCGTCCCGCCGAAGCGCTCACGATCCTTCCCCTGTTTTTCCCGGAAGCGATCCCCGCTTTGTACATCGGCTGTATGCTGAGCAATATCGCTTCCCCGTTCTGGGTCTACGACGTGTTTGTCGGATCCCTGGCGACTCTCGTTGCCGCTGTCGGAACTTGGGGAATGGGTAAAATCTTCCGCAATCACGTTCTGCGCATTGCGGTCGGCGGATTGTTCCCCGTACTGGTCAACGCATTCGTCATTCCCGTCATCATCGTGTTTTTGTGCGGAGATCTTTCCTACGGCACTCTCGCCGCAACCTATTGGACGTATTTCGGCTCGCTTGCCGTGACCGAAGCGCTTTGGGTCTATGCACTCGGCGCACCACTCTATGCGTTTATTCATTCCATGCGCAAAAAAGGTGTGTCCGCGTTCTGCGACAACACCGTCGGCGCGCCTTTGCAAAATACCGCCGTCGAACAGAAAAACAAATAACACTGAAACTGAATTTATCTGAATGCGTTCCGCTTTTCGGCGATACGCCTTCAAAAATACATACGCCGCCGCGCAGATTCCGACTGCGCGGCGGCTTTTTTCCTTTATTCCGCTGTTATTTTCGAAAGTTTCGAAAATAACAGCGGAAGTTTTAAAAGTTTCAGAAGTTCAGAAGTTTAGAAACTTAGAAATTTTAGAAATTTCGGAAGTTTCGGAAGTTTTAAAAATGCACGGACGCGGCCGCACGTTACGGGTGCAGATTTTTTTCCGAAAAAAATTTTTTCAAGAATAATTTTATTGACTTTTTTTTAACGATGCGGTATTCTATACCTATAATTTGTTGCAAATGCAACAGGGAGAAAGAAAAAGATGGAAGAAGTGACGACCTCATTGTTTGACGGAGTAACGGCGCAGGAATACGCCGCGATGATGACGTGTTTCAAGACGACGGTTCGCGCGTACGGGAAGGGGGAAGAGATTCCGATGCCGAGCGGGAGGATCGGGGTGGTGCAGAGCGGGAAATTGAGCCTGATCAAGACGGATGTGAACGGTGTACGGACGATTTTTGAGCAACTGAAAAAGGGCGGGGTATTCGGTGACGTATTGGGATTTTCGTGGGCGGACGCGAATTTTTACCTGTCGGCGGATGAGGACTGTGAAATTTTGTACATTGATTACGAACACATTATCAAACGATGTCCGAACGCTTGTACGCATCATTCGGTGGTGGTGGCGAACCTTGTGCAGCTGATGAGCGAAAAAACGCAGGCGCTTTCGGAACATTTGGAGATATTAAGCAGGCGGACGATCCGAGAAAAGCTGAGCGCATATTTTTCGATGCTGGCGGCGAAGAATAAGAGTTCGTATTTTACGCTTCCGTTTTCGCAGACGAGCCTTGCGGATTATATATGTGTGGATCGCAGCGCGATGGTGCGGGAACTGAAACGAATGAGCGACGACGGACTGATCGAACTGGACAGGCGCAACGTAAAACTGCGCAAGCCTGCGGAGACGGGAAGGTAAACAATGCAGACATTTATACGAGAAATCGCGCTGATCGGCGAAGAAAATTTTAAAAAACTGCAGGGCGCACACGTGGCGGTGTTCGGGATCGGCGGCGTGGGATCGTACGCCGCGGAAGCGCTGGTTCGGGCAGGGATCGGAAAACTGACCTTTATTGACGGCGACAACGTAGCGGAAAGCAACCTGAACCGACAGCTGATCGCCCTGCATTCCACGCTCGGGAAAAACAAAGCGGCGGTCATGAAAGAGCGCGCCCTGGACATCCGTCCGAACGGAAATTTCTGTGCAAAAGAATGCTTTTTCGACGAAAAAACAGAAAACGGTTTTGATTTTTCCGACTATACCTATGTAGCCGACTGTATCGACAGCGTCAAGGCGAAAGCCCGCCTGATCGAGAAGGCGCGGCAAGCAGGCATCCGAGTGATCTCCAGCATGGGCGCAGGAAACAAGCTGGACGGAAACGCCTTCCGCGTGGCTGACATTGAAAACACGCGCGAATGTCCGCTGGCGCGGATCATGCGCAGAGAATTGAAAGCGCGGGGCGTAACGGGCGTAAAAGCCGTCTATTCGGAAGAAAAACCGCTCGCCCCCGATAAATCGCGCGCCGCAGACGGCGAACGATTCATCGGAAGCATCTCCTATGTCCCCTCTATGGCAGGCCTACTACTCGCAGGTACAATCATTCAGGATATTTTGAAAATGTAAAAAAGAATCATAAAAAGAAAGGTCTTTCGCTTCTGCGAAAGACCTTTCTTTTTTAACTTTTGTTATGCTTGTGCAACTGCGGTATATTCAAAACAATCATTTGCCCCCGCCGTTTCTACCAATTCACAACCCGAAGCCGCCGCAAACAACTGCTTGACAGATGTGGTGGAATCTGTCTTAATGACAACTCCTTCGGGTATAATAAGCTGCGCGCCGTTCTTCTGTTCGATGGAATAGCCGTTGAAATTCATTAAGAACGTTTCTCCCTTGTGCAAAGCTGCTAACGTAATGCTGTTTTCTATTACAATACCGTCACCCTGCAGGGTAATAGCCTCACCGTTCATAAACCATGATGCCGCAGCCTCACTAAAATAACTAATCAAGTGATATTGTTTGAACGAGCCGTCTACCGCATAATAATAAAAATAGTCCTTTGCCTCAACACTCGGCATTTTATTCCAATCCAAAACGATTTCGTTAGAGCCTTGCGTACAAATAGCTTTCGCTTCGGTAAACCAACCGTTGATAACCGTATCGGGCTGAATATCTACCAAATAACAAAAACCAGAAGAATCCGCAGGAAAATCCGTCGCGTCGTTTGCATACATAAAATATCCTGTCATCGTATTCGAGCCGTAAAAATTAATGGTTGTGCCGACTGTACGGATATCAAAAGCAAATTGGTTGTTATTTGGCGTTACGGGCGATCTGTACGATTCAAAGACATTGTCTTTGATATGAAATACATTGTTATCACCAGATTCCACAACAATATCCGCAAACTCTTCTGAAGGCCCCGTGAATATGTTGATACCGCGAATTAACGAGTTTTCCAAATATACAACATTGTTATAAGAAGCTATCAAATCAAAAACCGCTCTGCCTTTAAAAACTGTATTGGTAATTTTAAAAGTAGAATTTTCACTCGTACCGTCATTATCTGTTAAAAGAGCATATCCGAAGCCTAAAAACTGTGCCCTATCGATTGTAACCGTAGTATCATCAATATTATTCAACAACACACCATAAGTTCTGCTTGAAGTATTCGTATCATAATCTGTAATTTGAGTATTCTCGATATTGCAGTTATAAATTTCGATTGTGCTGCCTTTATTGTCTTCCGTATTGCTATACCGCAACTCTACCGCTCTTTCAGTTGCTTGAATTGTGCAATTTATCAATACGACATGATAATCGCCAAGCGTCAACTTGTTCGCACTATCTCCGAGTTCAAGCGCCCACTTCCCTTTCAATGTCACGCCGTTTATAATGACGGGCTCATTTGTTTTGACATAAAGAGCACGCACTGTATCATCGACAGCCGTAATCGTCACACCCGTGCCGTCATAATAACCGCCCGCCGTGATCTCGTGGGTGTCCGCCGTAAGTTTTACGATTTCATCGTACGTATTTTCAGCGGGTGTGCCTTCGATTTGCTGTCCTTCGCCTACTACTGCCGTCGAAAGAGTTCCCGAATTCGTTATAGAAACGCTAACGGTGGCATCAACCGTATTTAAAAGATTGATCGTTCCCTTGTTGTTGACGGAAACCGCGCCCGTTGCCGTTGCGGGAATCGTAACCGTTCCTGCCGTGCCTTGCGCTTCCACAACAAAGTTACCCTTTTGAATGTTTGCAAAATCTACCGTGCCGTATTCGTGATAGGAATTACCCGCTACCGCCGTAATGTTCGCCGTGTCTGCCTTTTCATAATGGCTCACCGTCGCATTGGGCGCATCTACCGTCATCGTGCCGCCGTTCGTGCGCACTCTCAGATCGGTCATTGTCGCGTCCGTATCGATCGTAACATTGACCCCTTCGTTATCGCCTACGTCAACGCCCGCCGTCGCCGTATACTCGCTTCCCGTAAATTTATCGCTCAGATAGACGCTGTATTCTGTTTCGATCTGCTCGTCCGTCACGATCCACAGCTTCCACTTCTCCGAAGAGATCTTCGAATCACTGAAAATCACTTGTCCGTCATTTACCAGCGCAAGACGGTTATATTCCTGATCCCATACAATATCATATCCCTCGCCCGTCGGCGTAAGTTTCGAAAGATCATACCCGCCTTCCTTGATTACCTGCACTGCATCATACATCGTTTCCGCTTTTCCGTCCGTCGCTTCCGCCGCCGCAAGGAACGTATTCATGTTCTTTACGTTCGTCGTATCGTTGGACTGGTTCGCCTTCTGGATCAGCGAGGTGAACGTCGGGATCAGTACCGCCGCCAATATCGCGATCACCGCAATCACGATTACAAGTTCCACGATCGTGAATGCCCTTCTCAGCTTCTTTACCATTCTTCCTTCTCCTTTCTTTTTTTCAGCCTGCTTTTAATCGATTTATTTTTTGCGTAAGCAAAAAATACAGCCGGCTGTATTTTTCTTTCGTGCTTATTCTATCATCTTTATTTTGATTTTGCAAGTTTTTTGTATATCTTTCATGATTTTTATTTTTCTTTCATAATTGCTTCTTTTTTGTTTCGCTACATTTTTGCATTTTTTGCAAAAAATTTTCAATTACCTATTGAAATCGGGCAAAATCTATATTATAATAAAAAAGAAGCGGACGCATTGCCGCCGCCGTCGGGGCGAAAAGCCCCGACGGCGGCGGGCTAGGTCTTTCAATCCAAATCTTTTGCGCGTCCGTCGATAAGGGAGTACAATTATGAGCATCAAGAGCGCTGACATTCGCAACATTGCAGTGATCGGTCACAGCGGAGAAGGTAAAACCTCTGTCTGCGAAGCGATTCTTTTCAACGGCAAAGCGACGGATCGTCTCGGCAAAGTGACCGATGGCAATACCGTCACCGACTACGACGAGCAGGAAATCGCAAGAAAAATGTCTATTTCCCTCTCGCTCGCCTATACCATGTGGGAAGGCGTGAAGATCAATCTTCTGGATGTGCCGGGATTCTATGATTTCGAAGGCGAGGAAAACGAAGCACTCCGCGCCGCAGGCGGAGCACTGATCGTCACGTCCGCATCGGGATCGGTCAGCGTCGGCGCGGAAAAAGCCATCGAAAAATGTCTGAAAAACAAGAAACCGATGGTTCTGTTCATCAACGGCATGGATAAAGAAAACGCCGATTATAAAGGTACGGTAGCCGCTTTGTCCGAGAAATACGCCGGGAAAATCGCACCCATACAGATCCCGCTCATGGACGGAAACAAGATGATCGGGTATATCAACGCACTGACCGAAAAAGCATTCCGATTTTCCGAGGAAGGACTCAAGGAAATACCCATTCCCGAGTCCATGAAACAGACGCTTGCCGATATGCAGGCAAGCCTCACCGAAACCGCCGCAGAAAATGACGATGCCCTGCTCGATAAATTCTTCGGCGAAGGCTCGCTCTCGAAAGAAGAGATCATTCACGGGATCCGAAAAGGGATTTATAACGTCAATACCATTCCCGTCATGGCAGGTTCCGCCTTGCAGAACCGCGGGATCATCAATCTCATGGGCGAGATCGTCAAATATATGCCCAGCGCCGAAGAACGTCAGGAAATGCTCGCTTCCGCCGTCGATAAGGACGAATTGGTCGGGATCACCTGCGAAACCGACGCACCGTTCGCCGCTCAGGTATTCAAAACCGTGGTCGACCCCTTTGTCGGAAAACTCAACGTCATGAAAGTCTTCCGCGGTTCGCTCAAAGCCGGCTCGACCGTCTATAATTCGACCACCGGAAAAACCGAACGGATCAACCAGATCTACCTTCTCAAAGGCAAAAAACAGGAACCTGTCAGCGAACTCACCGCCGGTGATATCGGCGCCGTCAATAAACTCAACGCAACCAACACCGGCGATACGCTCTGCGACGAATCCGAAAAAATCAGATTCGACCCCATTCACTTCCCCCGCCCCGTGCTCTGGATGGCAATCTACGCCGAAAAGAAAGGCGAGGAAGATAAAATTTTCCAGGGCCTGAATAAACTCGCCGAAGAAGATTATACCTTCACCGTTACCAAAAATAACGAGACCGGCGAAATGCTCATCGGCGGCCAGGGCGAAACCCACCTCGACGTCATCAATAAGAAACTGAAAGCAAAATTCAACGTTTCCGCCGCACTCAAAACCCCGAAAATCGCCTACCGCGAAACCATCCGCAAAAAAGTGGAAGCCGAAGGTAAACATAAAAAACAATCGGGCGGACACGGCCAGTACGGACACTGCAAAGTTCGATTCGAACCCTTCGACGGCGATTTCGAATTCGCGGAAGAAGTGGTCGGCGGATCCGTACCCAAACAGTATATCCCCGCCGTGGAAAAAGGTCTCATCGAATGCCTGCCGCACGGCGTTCTGGCGGGTTACCCCGTTACAGGCCTGCGCGCCGTGCTCTACGACGGAAGCTATCATGACGTCGATTCCTCGGAAATGGCATTCAAACTCGCGGCCGCGCTCGCGTTTAAAGACGGTTTGAAAAACGCGTCTCCCTGCCTGCTCGAACCCATTATGCGGCTGAAAATCGCCATTCCCGAAAGCTTCTTGGGCGATATCATGGGCGACATGAACAAACGCCGCGGCAGAATCCTCGGCATAGACATGATGGAAGGTTTGCAGATCGTAAACGCCGAAGCACCCCAGGCCGAAATCCAGAAATACGCGACCGATCTTCGCAGTATGACCCAGGGCCGCGGAAAATTTATGGCAGAACTCGCAAGATACGAAGAAGTACCTGCCCCCGAAGCAGAAAAAATCATCAAGATGCGCGCCGCAGAGCAACAGGGTTGATCAATAATAAAAACAATTGAGAAATTGATATAAAAAACCTGCCCTTTGCGAAAAGGGCAGGTTTTTATATGCCAAAAGCCGACAACAAAAAACCGACATGATAAAAGCCGACATGATAAAAGCCGCAACGCATTCGCGTCGCGGCTTTTCGATTGAGGTTCAATATGCGCTTACAACTTACAAGTTTTCATTCCCATAATGATACCTTTACTATTATAATCCGTCACAGCTGCAGTATTCAACGTTACTTTTCCTTCCACAATATTTCCGTTAACCTTCGAACCAAAAGCATAAGAATATTTGCGCGTTTGAATTTCTCCTTCTTCATCTTCATAGGATTCTTCTTTCTCTGCAAAATCAAAAACATAATAATATTCACCATTGAATTGTTTTAAGCAGAATTTATCTCCTTCTTTACCAAAAGAAATCCACTTCTCAGAACTCAAATCAGCTTGCTCATCCAATTCTTTGTATTGGTCTAAAGTTACAAAATACCCGTCATAGAAACCTGTTTCATACTTACCATTTTCATCCCAAGAAACATCAGACAAATTGATAATGAATGAATAAGTGCTGTTTTCTCCTATGCATTGTCCTCCTCTATATATGTACCTTGTTCCCCCAAACAACTGCAAAGCATAAGATTTTGCGTTTTCATCACCCTTTGAAATAACAATCTGACCTGAACTATCCTTTTCGATCCCCAAAGACTTATCAACGGCATAAATCAATTGTCCAAGGGTATTATTGGATTCCACAACCCAATCAGGCACCTTACCTGCTGAAGCACCTGCTAATACAGGCTGTCCAGCAGTACCAACAACCATGCCACTGTTGACAAAATTTCTGATTATCAATGAACACGGCGTAATATTTGGATATCTTGTAATATTTCCCAATACTAAAGATACTTGTGCGCCGTAATAAGTACCTGAATACGAACAAGAGTCTACAACCACATTGGCATTTTGCAATCCACCACCAACAAATATAGCATTATAATCAATTGCATTCATTATGTTTACACTGCAATCACAATTACGGAAAGTATAGTTATTGACTGTATCCTTCAACCAAGGATAATCCAACAATAAATCACAACCAGCCCAATCAATATAAACACCTTCATTCTTTTCTAAAGTTATGAATTGTTGATCATCTTTCATCCCTATATCTACATCATCAAAAACTATGTTTGCCCCACCAGTCATATAAGGACACCAGCTGACTTTCTTTTCTCCAATCAAATATTTTACATTATAGAAAGTCGTATTACCTGCGCCATCCAAAAAAATAGAATCCAATGAATCATTACTTTTTACAGTAAATCCATTCCCGTCAAATTTACCCTGGAAATATGCACTTACCCAACTTCTATCAATATTTATTGTAGATAAATCAATATCATCGATCAGTTTAAAATATCTTGGATTACTTCTCATAATTGAAGATAACTTACCAATATTCATAAACTGCTCTTCCGTCTGAATTTGATAGGGATTACTTTCTGATCCGTTTCCAAACGCAAAAAGCTTCGCTGTTTCATCACGTTCCTCGTCAGTCATATATTGATCGACACCAATTACTGTAATATGAGTGTCCTGTCCCTCTACAAAACTCAATACATACTCAACTTTTGCATTATTCTCAATCGTTATATTCGCTGAATTATTTTCCGCATTGTCTAAAATATGAATTGCTGTCGTAATTCCTTCGTTATACAACGAAATATTTGAATCATTGGTTGCCGCAGATAAATCTACTTTATCCACTTCCGCACTCTTCTCTATCACCAATCTTCCTTCTTTCAAAACTATATTGCCTGTAAAAATGCCATAAAAATGATAGGAGTCATTCGCAATAGATTCAATATTCAAAGAAGTGTTTTCTTCATAGAACGCTGAATCATAAACCACTCCGTCCGGAGCGTTGATCTCTAACGTACCATTCTTAATATTACCAACTCCAATTATTATAGTTGTGGGATCATTAGAACTGATCGTCAAAGTGTGACCGCCCAAATCCAGTGTTTTTCCATTAAGTGAAAAATAAAATTGAGTTTTTGCCTTAAGTTCGACATTACCTGCCAGAACTTGATCACTCGCAAACAAATATTTCGAATAATTTGCTAATGAAGCCGATTGCAGCTGTGTATCCGCATCAATAACACTAACTTCATTTGTTAATGACTGCAAAACGGAAGTTGTTAAACCCTGATTACAATATTCTTCAGGATAGATTACTTCATTATTGTTTGTATCATAAAGAACAATTACATTTTTTTCTTGATACCACATAAAATAATGTCCGCTTTTAGTAGCAGAATCCACATTAAACCCAGCCTCAGTCAAAACATCAATAACCTCATTGACTGTTTCAGGTTCCTCTTCGACAGATGCAGTAGTAAGAATCGTATTCATGTTTTTTACAGTAACCTCATCCGCCGACAGGTTCGCTTTGTCAATCAGCGATGTGAACGTCGGGATCAGTACCGCCGCCAGAATCGCGATCACCGCAATCACGATCACAAGTTCTACGATCGTAAATGCTCTTTTCAGCTTCTTTGCCATACTTTTACTCTCCTTTTTGTTTTTTCCGCTTTTTCGCCGTTAAATCGCGTCTTTTTTGCTTGTGCAAAAAAGACAGCCGCGGCTGTCTTGCGGTTATTTCGTGTTTATTCTATCACTTTTTCCCGCCAAAATCAACCTAAATCAGTGGAATTTTTGTTATTTTTTACAAAATATTTACATGGAAGGCGTTTTATAAAAATAATAATACATATTGTCTTCCCCGCACGGACGCATCCCCGCCGCCTTCAGCGTATACGCCGATACCGTATTCTCTTTATAGCACTTGGCTTCGATTTTTTCCAGACTCAGCTTCATGAATCCGTACTCCATCATGGCGATCAGCGATTCGCGCGCAAAGCCCCTGCCCTGCCATTCGGGCAGGATCCGCATCCCGATCTCAGCCTCCGACTGATACCCGAAATTGTGCAGCACCACTTCGCCTGCCAGCTTCCCTTCAAAATAAATTCCCAGCGGCAACTCGTTCTTTTGCTTGAAATCTTTGCGTACGTCCTGCAAAAACCACGCATCCGCGGGGTTTTCTTCCGTCGCGTTCTCGCGCCAGTCATACCCCCAGTAACGGTTCAATTCCTCGTCCCGCGCAAGCCGCGCAAAGTCCGATGCGTCTTCGTCCGCAATCCCCTTCAGCTCCAGCCGCAAGGTCTTGATGTGCGGATAGTCCGATACCGCGTCAAACGTGCGCCTTACCGCCAGATTGTATTTGTCCACCACCTGCACCGGCAAATACTGCAATTTCGACTTGCGCAGTCCCGCATCCCCCGAATCGTCTTCTCGGTTGATATATTTCGTTCGCTCGTTGCAATATTCCTTCGCAAACAACTGCGCCACCGTCGGATACGCTCCCGCTACGCCTCGCTTCGCCTTTTCAATATGCACCACAAGCATGTCCCCGCAATATTCGCCCACCGAAAACGCCACCATCTCTCCGCCCGCGCGCAATATCCCGCCAAACAGTCCGAGTTCTTCCATCTTCGGCAGAATCTCAAATACACCCCGCATCTCCTCCGCCGCCAACGTTTCCTCTTTCTCCGTCTGCACCTTCGCGATCTCCCGCAAAAACGCTTCCGTCTCCGCCCTGTCCGCCACCGTGTACCGCGCAAACGTATAATCCGGATTGTTCTTCTTGAACTTGTTTACATGATTCCGCTGACCGCTGTATTTCCCGCCCGGATATTGTATAAAATCCTGCGCATTGTACAGATAATCGCGCCACTTGCGTATGTCCGATACATGCACCTCCGACCCGTACCGCAGTACCAGCCCGCTTAACCGCTCCCGCGGCACCGCCGTAAAATGCAACCGTATATAATTCTCCCGACAAAATTTCTCGATCTTCTCCGCGACCCGCTCTTCCGCCGCCGCATCCCCGTCCTTCGATAACGGCCAGTAAAAATATCGGTTCCCTACATACCTGTCACACAATACCAGACATCCCTCTTCTTCCGCGTACATCGTCGATAAGTACTTGTTCCACATGAACAGACTCCCCGCCGAATAATTCGATATGTGCGTGCCTTGATTCCGAAAATACGGCAATAATTTCTCTATATCCTTCCGCTCTAATTTCTGTAACTGCATACCTTTCCTTTAGTTTGTTCCCTTTCTCCCGCCGCTATTCCTCGCTCTCTCCACGACGGTGTCTTTTCCGCTCTATTATACCACATCCCGCAGTTTTTTCAAAACGTCCGACTGCCATTTATTTCCTGCAAATCCGCGCAAAAAGCCGCCCTTTTCCCTTAAAGGCGGCTTTTTCGGCGCTTTTTATCTCATATTCCCGTTATTCGTATCATCTGTCCGCTCTTCAGACAAAGATTCCCGCACGGGTGCGGGAATACCCGCGGCGGGTATTTCGCCCACAATGTCCTCCACTTTGGTCGTATCGTCGTGTTCGATCTTCCGCCACGTCACATGCATGAACAGCGACGCGATCGACAGCGGCACGTCCACCAGATCAAACCACGGAAAAAACAGTACGTAAAACACGAGCTTCGGCTTCGGACAATGGATCTTCTTCCGTTCGCGCAAAACTACGAAAAATGCAGTCAGAACGCCCTGCAGCCAATACACTCCCAACGCTACCCCGAGCGATTTGAGTACCGACAGCGTCACATATTCCTCTACAATCCCCTGCCAGCCGCTCGCCGCCGCAACTCCGATAAACGACGCCAGAAACATCGCGATCGCAAGAAGCCCCGAACACAATCCGTACGGGAATCCGTAAAAAATCATGTCGTAACACGCCCACTTGTTCGTCTTTTTGCGGAATATGCCCGCAATCAGCTTGTACCCGTATGCAAAAAACGCGTACAGCCGTCCTTTCGCCCAGCGGATACGCTGTTTGAGTACCGTCTTGAACCGCGTAGGCTGTTCATCGTAAAATTCCGCGTCTTCACAATACCCGATCCTGCCGCCACGCGATACCACTTCGTACGTGAATTGCGTGTCTTCCGTAAGACACGTCCAGTGCCAGCCGTCCGCCAGCCACTTGCTCTTCACCAGATACCCCGTCCCCGCTATGTGCGTCGACGAATGCACCACCTGCCGCGGTCTGTGATACGCAAACGAACTCCTGTAAAAATGAATCCCGTACCCCGACGAAATCAGATTCGTCGCAAAATTTTTCGTGTTACGGTACCCGCAAATTACGTCAAATTCATCCGTCGCGAACGCTTTGTTCATTTCCCGCATATAATCAGGATGAAGAAGATTGTCGGCATCAAAAATAAAAAATCCGTCCGCATAGTCCGCTCCGTAATCGCGCAGAATATTCTTGAATCCGTATTCCAACGCCCAGCCCTTGCGCGCATGCTTCGGATCGTGCCGCTCATATACGATCGCGCCCTTTTCCCGACAGATCTTCGCCGTTTCATCGTCACAGTTGTCTGCAATCACAAATACCGTCACAAGCTCCTTCGGATAATTCTGACCGTGTATGCTGTCCAATAAATTCCCGATCACCTTCTCTTCGTTCCGCGCCGAAATCACCACCGCAAACTTGTGAAGCTTTTCCGTATCCTCAAACTTCCGCGCTTTACCGAAAAATCCGATCACCATGTATAAAAATTTGTATAGCGTCAGTACCGTTATCGCCGTCAGTATGTACTTCAGTACCGTAAATATCGTATCCAGAACCATTCCGCCTTTCCCTTGCCGCCGTTTTTTCCCATTATACCCTATCCGCTTTCATTTTACAAGAAAATTCCGAAAATTTTATCTGCTTTCGCAAAAAACTGCTCTCCATAAATTTTTAATCAAATCTTGACCTGACGATCTTTTCATGTTATTATTAAAAAAAGCGCAAATTTTTCGTTCGAGAAAAATTTGTACGCTTTGAAGGGGGAAACAATGGAATATGCGATCCTGATCGCTCCCGGCGCCGCTGTCCTGGCGCTCCTTTTCGCGCTCGTTTTTGCTCGGAAAGTTCTCAAAATGCCCGAAGGCGAACAGACCAAAGGCATTGCCGCGATCATACGCAAAGGCGCCAACGCCTTTTTGAAACGGCAATACATCGTGGTTGCCGTCTTTTTTGCTTGCGTTTTTGTACTCTTGGGCATTCTCGCCCTCGTCGGATTCGTAGGGCCGTTCATGCCCTTCGCATTCCTCACCGGCGGATTCTTCTCCGGACTTTCCGGCTTTCTCGGCATGAAGATCGCCACCGCCGCCAACGCCCGTACCGCTACCGCCGCGCAAAACAGCCTCAACAAAGGTCTGCGCGCCGCGTTCTCCGCCGGAAGCGTCATGGGACTTGTCGTCGTCGGACTCGGACTTTGCGATCTCTCTCTGTGGTATTTCATTCTCAAAGGCTTCTATTCGGTCAGCGGCTCCGCTCTCTCCGAAGCCGCTTTCATCTCCACAAATATGATCACCTTCGGCATGGGCGCTTCCTGTATGGCTCTCTTTGCCCGCGTCGGGGGCGGGATCTTCACCAAAGCCGCTGACGTCGGCGCAGACCTCGTCGGGAAAGTCGAGGAAAATATCCCCGAGGACGATTGCCGCAATCCCGCCGTCATCGCCGACAACGTCGGCGACAACGTCGGAGACGTCGCCGGCATGGGCGCCGATCTCTATGAATCCTACGTCGGCTCACTCCTGTCTTCTATGGCGCTCGGCGTCGCCGCAGGCCTCGAATTCTTCGGCGCACTCATCCCCCTCGGCATCGCCGCTATCGGGATCGTGTTCTCCGTCATCGGTACTTTCTTCGTGCGAACCAAAGAAGGCGCAGGTCAGAAACAGCTCCTGCGCGCTCTCCGCGCAGGCACTTGGTTCGCCGCAGCCGCAACCGCCGCCGCGTCCGCTCTCTTCCTTTGGGCAGTCGGCTATCCCATCGTCATCGCGCCCGTTCTCATCGGTCTCGCCGCAGGCGTTCTGATCGGTGTCAGTACAGAACTATTCACAAGCGCTTCCTATGCCCCCACCAAAAAACTTGCCGATTCCGCCCAGAGCGGCGCAGGCCCCGTCATCATCAACGGAACTGCGCTCGGTATGCTCTCCACCCTCGCGCCCGTCCTTATCATCGCGGCGGCCGTGCTCGGCTCCTATTACGCTCTCGGCGGAGGCGAATTCGGTATGTTCGGCATCGGCATCGCCGCCGTCGGTATGCTCTCCACTTTAGGCATCACTCTCTCCACCGACGCCTACGGCCCCGTCGCCGATAACGCAGGCGGCATCGCCCAAATGTCCGGCATGGACGAAACCGTCCGCCGACGCACCGACGCTCTCGACTCTCTCGGCAATACCACCGCCGCCACGGGCAAAGGCTTCGCCATCGGCTCCGCTATGCTCACCGCCCTCGCCCTGCTTTCTTCTTTCTATGTGCAGGTTCAGACGCTCGTCAAAGAAAACGGACTGGATTTTCAGTTCTCTCTTAATGTTACCAACCCCGTCGTTCTCATCGGCGTCTTCGTCGGCGCCATGCTGCCCTTCCTATTCTCGGCTTTAACCATGTCCGCCGTCGGAAAAAGTGCGCAACGCGTCGTTCTCGAAGTGCGCGCACAATTCGCCCGCAATAAGGGGATCCTGCTCGGCACAAGCGAACCCGATTACAAAAATTGCGTCACCATCTGCACAAAGTCCGCTCAAAAACAAATGATTCTCCCCGCCGTCATCGCCGTTCTCTCACCTCTTGTCGCCGGTTTCTTTCTCGGCGCCAACGGTGTCATGGGTCTTCTGCTCGGTTCTTCCGTCACGGGTTTTCTGCTCGCAGTCTTCATGAGCAACAGCGGCGGCGCCTGGGATAACGCGAAAAAATACATTGAGGACGGCAACTTCGGCGGCAAAGGCAGCCCCGCCCATAAGGCCGCCGTCATCGGCGATACCGTCGGCGATCCGTTCAAGGACACTTCCGGCCCTTCCATCAATATTCTCATCAAACTCATCTCTGTCGTCGCCATCGTCTTTGCCCAGGTCATTCTCACTATCGGAATCCTTTGATCTCTTGCCCGCGCAAAAAAACATAATGGTGAAATCTATGCAGTTCGGCGCTTTTTGCGCCGAACGGCATAGCGGTTTGCCAGGCGAAAGTCTGTCCCGCGGTAAACCTGTAATAGTGAAATTCATTTGCCCGACAATTTTTTACGGCGAAAAACGTCGGGAATTCCGTTGCAAAGACGGCCGCATGCACAACCGACAAAAAGGGAGAGTGCAGAAATTTCTGCACTCTCCCTTTTTCTGAATTTATTTTTTTGAAGGAGTTTAAAAGAATACCCAAAATCACACAAATTCAACCCTTTCCCTGTTGCGCCGATTCAAAGGGTTTCCCCGTAAAGAGGGAAACCCAGCGCTTTTTCAAACGGTTATGCCTTGTTGGACGTGTACAGGGTATCCAGCTCCACGAGATCGGATTCCTTGACGGTATATTCTGCGGAAGTCGTGGACTCCCCGCCGCGCACGATTCCGAAGGAAATGGTATCGCCCGCGCGGATGGTCAGGATAACGTCCGAAATATCGAAATTGCGATCCAATGTTACTTCGCGAGTTTCACCGCCTTTGGTTCGGATCTTGAAGGTCTGAAGCTTGTCGTTCATTTCCAGTCCCATGCTGTCGGCTATGGAGCCGGAATTGACCGAATCGACGACGATCTCTTCCCGGATCGTGCCGTACCCGCTGGCTATATCATAGACGTACTTCGAATTCTGCGACACGACCTGCACACCTAACTTGATCCCGTAGCCCAAGTTATCGCCGTTGCCGAAATAGTAATGCAGAATATTATCCGCCGTGCCTTTCGCAATTTCCAAAGGGATCGCATAGTTGATGTTCTGATCGGTCGAGTTCCCTGCGTTCGTGATACCGATCAGTTCACCTTTCAGATTGAACAGTCCGCCGCCCGAACTGCCTCCATAGATCGCGGTATCGATTCGGAGAGACCGATATGAACGCACCGCATTGTCGATCTGCAGATTAATATATTCGTTATCCACGCTCACGATACCCTCGGTAACGCTGATCCCTTCCCCTTCGGGATTGCCGATCGCGATCGCCGTCTCGCCGACATGGTATTCGTTCGCAAACGCAGCCGTCGTCACGTTCGGATTTTTCGCCTGAATATCTTCTGTCTCTGCGCGGATGATCGCAATATCGTTACTGATCGATCCGCCCACATATTCGCACTCGATTGCATAGCTTCCGTAATTGTAAATAGCGTAACCGTCCGATCCTGTTCCAGCTAAAGCAGGCGACCCCTCGCTCCCGTACAGATAGCAGACGATCTTGCGCGCCATGTGTCCGCCGTTCGCCGCCGACGCATTTACGTCATAGACCACATGGTAATTCGTGATGATATAGGTATAATCGTCCTGCATCTGGTACACCACGCCCGATCCCGTATAGACCGCAGTCTGGGTAGTCGTCGTAACTCCGCCAAATATACCGCCCGCCGACGATGTCTTCGTCTCCACAAACTCCGTGTAGATCTTCACCGCCGATTGCAGACACGACCCGATCACCGACGCATTGTCCGTCGGTTCCGCAAGATACTTTTTCAGAAATTCGTCGTACGTGAGATCATCGTTATAGATCTCTTTATAATACTCGTACAAATCCTTCGCCGTGACGTCGCTTCCGTTACTGATCGTAATTGTCGACGATGTCCCGTCCGAATAATAGATGGTATAGACATCCCCGTCGGCATTGGAAGACGTTTTCAGAATATTTTTCACCGACGCGGATTCCCCTGAACAGCCCGCAAGCACCAGCGCGAAAGCCAGCACCATGACCGCAAGCACTGTCAAAACAGTTTTTGTAAACCGTTTCATAAACTAATCTCCCGTTTTTTAATAGCAATATTATAACACTTTTTAAGATAAGCGATACCATAGAACAGTGAATTTTTTATGAAAAAATCGTGAAGCGCGCCCACTTCTATCGTCGCAAAAGGATTTACTTTTCCTGCGCCGCGGTGTATACTATAAAAAAATGTTACGGTTGTGAAAGTTCACAACCGAAAACGGAGGAAGCGAACATGACTATTGCAGGACTGCAAAAAACAACCCTTCTGGATTTTCCCGGCAAAGTGGCTTGCACGGTTTTTCTGCGCGGATGCAACTTCCGCTGCCCTTTCTGCCAGAACGGCGAGATTCTCGAAGGCGGTGAAGGCGAAATCTCGCGCGAAGAATTGCTGGCGTTTCTTAAAAAGCGCAAAGGAATTTTAGACGGCGTCTGCGTTTCGGGCGGCGAACCGCTCCTGCAAGCGGATACTCCCGCTCTGATCGCCGAGATCAAAGCGCTCGGCTATGCGGTCAAACTGGACACCAACGGCGCTTTCCCCGCAAAATTGAAAGAGCTTTGCAAGGATAACCTTATTGATTTTGTCGCCATGGACATCAAAAACTCACCGCAGAATTACGATAAAACGGCGGGCGTGAAAGTCAACATGGACGCCGTCTTCGAAAGCGCCGAATTTCTCCTTTCCGATACCGTTCGCTACGAATTCCGCACAACGGTCGTCAAAGAATTGCACAAAGGCGAAGATTTTATCCGCATCGGACAGTGGCTGCGCGGCGCGCGGCGCTACTTCCTGCAAAACTTCCGCGACAGCGATGCCGTTCTTTGCCGCGGCCTTTCCCCCTGCCCCGATGCGCAAATGCAGGCGTTCAAACAGCTCCTGAAGCCCTTCATACCGAGCGTTCTCATCCGCGGCGAAGAATAAGAAATTCTGCCCGCGCATACAATTTGCGCGGGCAGGCGCTCTTACTTTGCAAAATTTCCGACAATATAAACCGCTTGCGGCGCCCGAATGACAGGCGCCGCAAGAAATCTGCGAGCCGCAAAATATCTGCGGCTCGCGGATTTTATTCTGTCTGCCCTTGCAAAATGCGCAAAAAATGATGTCCGAATGACAACGCTTGCCGTCGCTCCGTGTGCGGAGCGTCGGCGGGTGCGGAGCGTCGGCGACACTCTCGCCGCGCCCCGTTGCTTTCGCCGTAGGCTCCGATAAGAGCACGGCTTTATCCCTATTACGGCATTGTGTATAATACTATATATAGTATCCGCAGAGGCGAGGCGCGGGCGAAGATCTTACAAAGCGGGCGGCGCCGATACGCTGAAAAAACAGCGAAAAGCCTTGATTTTACCGCCGTTTTCGTTATTTTATATGATTTTTCCGTATTTCAACAAAATACTATATATTGTATATATAGAAAAAAATTAAATACAATATCTTGTCTTAACCTATTGACATATACAGAAAGGAGTGCTATAATGAGACTCGACCCGCTAAAAAAGAGATAGCCGCGGCAAAGGCTGCCGCACTACGATTGCTTTAAACAAAGGGATAAGGAGAGAGAAGAACTATGTATCAGGTCATCAAGCGCGACGGAACGATCGCAGAATTTGATTTGAAGAAGATCTCGGTAGCGATCACGAAGGCATTTGACGCCGTAAAAAAACAATATCATCCGAGCATCATCGATCTTTTGGCGCTGAAAGTAACGGCGGATTTTGAACCCAAGATCAAGGACGGAAAGATCGCCGTAGAAGACATACAGGACAGCGTGGAATCAGTTTTGAGCCAGGCGGGGTATGCGGACGTTGCGAAGACGTACATCCTCTACCGCAAACAGCGGGAGAAGATCCGCAACATGAAATCGACCATGCTCGATTACAAAGCACTTGTCAACAGCTATGTAAAGGCGACGGATTGGCGCGTCAAGGAAAATTCGACGGTCACCTACTCCGTGGGCGGACTGATCCTTTCCAACAGCGGGGCGATCACGGCGAACTACTGGCTTTCGGAGATCTATGATGAAGAAGTGGCGAACGCGCACCGCAATGCGGACATTCACATCCACGATCTTTCCATGCTGACAGGGTACTGCGCAGGCTGGTCGCTCAAACAGCTGATCCAGGAAGGGCTGGGCGGGATTCCCGGCAAGATCACGTCGGCGCCGGCGAGCCATCTTGCGACGCTGTGCAACCAGATGGTGAACTTTCTGGGCATCATGCAGAACGAATGGGCGGGCGCGCAGGCGTTCTCCTCGTTCGATACCTATCTTGCACCGTTCGTGAAAAAGGACAACCTCACCTACGAACAGACGAAAAAGTGCATTGAATCCTTTATTTACGGCGTGAATACGCCCAGCCGTTGGGGTACGCAGGCACCGTTCTCGAACATTACGCTCGACTGGACAGTCCCGAACGATCTCGCCGAACTCCCCGCGATCGTGGGCGGAAAGCCGCAGAATTTCAAATACAAAGACTGCCAGAAAGAAATGGACATGGTGAACAAAGCGTTCATCGAAGTGATGATCGAAGGCGACGCCAACGGACGCGGATTCCAGTACCCGATCCCGACCTATTCCATCACGAAAAACTTCGACTGGTCGGA
>QAKO01000126.1 GCA_003343765.1 Bacillota bacterium
TACTTGTTTTTCAGTCCGTCGCGGTATTCGCTGGGGGTCATATTTTCTATTTTTTTAAAGGTTTTCAAAAAAGAGCTGATTTCGTTGTACCCCGATTGAAGAGCGATGTCATGAACGGGGAGATCGGTGGTTTTCAGGAGCTGTTTTGCTTTTTCCATTCGTTTGGAAATGATGTACTGAATGGGGGAAAGTCCGCTGTATTCTTTGAAAAGGTGTGTGAGGTAATAGCGGGAGATATACATGTTTTTGCAGACGTCTTCCACGCATTCGATCTGGTTATAATTCTGGTCGATGTAATCGCGCGCGCGTTGATAGGACTCGTTGGTTTTGAAGTAAGTTTTGTCCTGTTCGGTGAGCAGGCGCAGAACGAGATTGAGAATAATGCGCACGAGAGAACTGGAAACTTCGTCGTAGTAATACGATTTTGACTGTATTTCGGCGATGAGATACTCAAAGCAAGACTCAATGAGCGGTTGCAGCCGACCGGTATGAAGAACGGGACAGGCGTTGGCGTCGAGGATACAGTTCATGGGTTTATCTTTAAGGTGCAGGCGGTCGATGCCGCAAAAGAGTAAAGAAAATGCCTGATCTTCGTCGGACGCTTCGGAGTGGACGGTACCCGGATTATAGATCAGAAGATCTCCCTGGCGGATGGGAAAGCTGTCGGAATCCGTAGAGAGAATACCCGAACCGGATTTCACATAGACGATTTCGCAGAAGGGGTGAGAATGCAGTTGTTCTTTCCAGCCGATGGATTTTTTAAGTTCTCCGGCGTACAGGATTTTAGCGTGAAAACTTTCCGCGCTGTTTTTCTGAACGGTGTAATGCCTGCGTACGTCGGAATTTTCCCGATGAATTTTTTTCATAAAAAGAGTATAGCACAGATTGATCGGAAAATCCAATGATTTTAAAAAGTTCTACTTTTTTGCGATAAATTTTCAGCAAAAGCCGCTATTGAAAAAAAGGAAAATGTGTGATAACATAAGATACGGGAGGGAATGTATCTCTCATAAAAAAATGGAGGAACACAGGGGAATGCTGAAAGGGATCCCGAAAATTTTATCGCCGGAACTGTTAAAGGTTCTGGCGGAGATGGGGCACGGAGACGAGATCGTGATTGCGGACGGGAATTTTCCTGCCGAAGCGTACGGAAAGCGAGTAATTCGTGCGGACGGGCATGGCGGAGCGCAGATGTTGGATGCGGTTTTGTCGGTGATCCCGCTGGACACGTATGCTGCGGAAAATTTTCTGTTGATGCAGATCGTGCCGGGGGATGACGTAAAGCCGACGATCTGGGACGAGTACAGGAAGATTGCGGCAAGCAAGGATCCGAACGTAAAAGAGGGAAGTTTGGAGCGGTTTGCGTTTTATGAACGCGCGAAACAGGCATTTGCCGTCATTGCGACGGGGGAAGAAGCAATCTATGCAAATATAATATTAAAAAAAGGAGTAATCAAATGAAACCGAGGATCGGAATCAGACCCGTGATCGACGGGAGATGGATGGGTATACGCGAAAGTCTGGAAGAGCAGACGATGAACATGGCGAAAAATGCCAAGAAGATCATTGAAAAGAATGTATTTTATAAAGACGGAACGCCCGCGGAAGTGGTGATTTCTGATTGCACGATCGGGGGCGGCGCGGAGTCAGCGCGCTGTGCGGAAAAGTTCCAGAAAGAGAATGTCACGGCAACGCTGACGGTAACGCCTTGCTGGTGTTACGGGACGGAGACGATGGATTTGGATCCTTTGACGACGAAAGCGATCTGGGGATTTAACGGAACGGAACGTCCCGGTGCCGTGTATTTGGCGGCGGCGATGGCGGCGCACGCGCAGCGCGGATTGCCTGCGTTTGCGATTTACGGGCAGGACGTGCAGGATGCGGACATGACGGGCATCACGCCGGACGTGGAAGAAAAGATTATTCGTTTTGCGCGCTGTGCGCTGGCGGTGGGACAGCTTCGCAATAAGGCGTATGTGAATATCGGATCGATCGCAATGGGCATCGGCGGAAGTTTCTGTGATGCGAATGCTTTGCAGAAATATTTCGGTTTGCGTGCGGAATGGGTAGACATGAGCGAGATCCTGCGCCGCATGGATCTTGGGATCTATGATAAGGCCGAGTATGAAAAAGAGCTGAAATGGATCAAAGAGAAGTGCAAGGAAGGCAAAGACTGGAACGGAGAGGCGTGGGGCCAGAAAGACTTCACGGAAAAAGAGCGGAAAGAGCAGTGGGAGTTTGTTGCGAAGATGACGCTGATCATCCGCGACATCATGCTGGGGAATCCGAAACTGGACGAAATCGGCTGGCATGAAGAAGCTCTGGGCAGGAATGCGATCTTAGGCGGATTCCAGGGCCAGCGTATGTGGACGGACTACAAGCCGAACGGTGACTATGCGGAAGCGATTTTAAACAGTACGTTTGACTGGAACGGAAAGAAATCTCCTGTTCTGCTTGCGACGGAAAACGACGGATGCAACGGGCTTGCGATGCTGTTCTCGAACCTTCTGACGGGACGTGCGAGCTGTTTTGCGGATGTCAGAACATATTGGAGTCCTGCATCGGTGGAACGTGTGACGGGCTGGAAGCCGGAAGGGCGTGCGGCGAACGGATTCATGCACCTGATCAACAGCGGTGCTGCGGCGCTGGATGCGACGGGAGCCTGCAAGGATGAAAACGGCAATTCTGTCATGAAACGCTGGTGGGAAGTGACGGATAAAGATATCGACGCCATGCTGGGTTCGACGGAATGGGCGTCCGCGAACCGCGGGTATTTCCGCGGCGGCGGGTATTCCTCTTCTTTCTCGACGAAAGGGGAAATGCCGGTTACGCTCGTGCGTGTCAATCTGGTGGAAGGCATCGGATATGTATTGCAGCTTGCGGAAGGCTGGACGGTGGAATTGCCCGAAGAAGTCAATAAAACTCTTCTGTACAGAACGGACCGTACATGGCCTTCGACATGGTTTGTGCCGCGCCTGAATAATACGAATGCGTTCTCCTCGGTATATAACGTAATGGCGAACTGGGGCGCAAACCACGGCGCGTTTGTGTACGGACATATCGGTAAAGACCTGATCACTTTGGCAAGTATGTTCCGTATGCCGGTCGCTCTGCACAACATCGACGATAAAGATATCTATCGTCCTCACGCATGGAGCGCGTTCGGTACGAAAGATCTGGAAGGCGCCGATTACAGAGCTTGTGCGCATTATAAAGAACTTTATAAGTAATTTAACGGCAACTTTCCGTTGTTTTGGTAAAAATTGTCGAAAAAAGTCGCTTATGCCGCGTAATAATACGCGGCATAAGCTGTTTTATATTATATTTGTTCTTTTATAGTAATTTTTTGAAAAAATATTACGTTTTGCGAAAAAATAAAAAATAAAACAGTCAAATTTATAGTTTTTTTTCTGATTTCTTGATTTTTTCATGTGGCTGTGTTATACTTGAACCGTATCGGAAGATACAGTAAAAAAATATGGCACGGAAACATGGACAGAAAAAATCGGTCGGAGGTAGAAAGAATGAAGAAAAAAGTCGGCAAAACGGTGTACGATACGGCAGAAATGACGGAAGTCAAGAGAGTTGCGCACGGGGTTTACGGTGATCCCGCGGGATATGAAGAAGTTCTGTATGTAACGGAAAGCGGAAAATATTTCCTGTACGGGATCGGCGGCGAAACGTCTCCTTATCCTGCGGAAAAGTTGGTCAGTCTGGCAAAAGCCAAGGCGGCTGCATGGGAAAAAGAAAACGCTTAACAAACGTATTTTCTGCGTAGAAAAGATGCGGGCAAGTTTTTAACTTGCCCGCATCTTTTTCTGACAGGCATTGGTGCGGAGTTGCGGCAAAACTCTTTTGCGGCATTAAAACAGGTCAGATTTTGATAAAAGATACAAAATTCAGCTCGGACGCACGGTTGTATCATTGAAGAAAACTGTATGTCGGGTCATAAAAGCGGGCGGAGAATAGGGGGTATGGGAACTTTCTTTTGAAGCGGTCGAAGTTTTTGCATTTCTTGTTTACAAACGATGCGGAATGTGTTAAAATAATGGGTATTCAGAAGACGAAGGAGAAGGGCAATGAGCAATATAAAAATATCGCTTGCGGGGGATCTCGGCAGCGGAAAGTCGACGGTCGGAAAAATTCTGGCGGCGGAATTTCATGCGGAGCTGTATTCCACGGGTACGATTCAGCGGAAGATCGCGACGGAAATGGGCATGACGACCCTGCAGCTCAATCAATACATGGAAACGCACCCGGAAATCGACGGGAAGATTGACGACGGGCTTCGGGCATTGGAAAATGAGCCGAAAAATCTGATCATCGATTCGCGCATGGCATGGCATTTTGTGCCGTCGTCTTTTTCGGTGTACATGATGGCGGACGCCGTGATTTCAGGGGAGCGGATCATGAACGCGGGACGCGAAAGCGAGCCTTTTAAAAGTGTGGAAGAAGCCGTGCGTTCTATTTCCGATCGCCGCAAGAGCGAGATGGTGCGCTATTCGCATTTATACCATGTGAATATCAAGGATATGGAAAATTATAAGTATGTGATCGACACGTCTTTTGTGACGCCCGAAACGGTAGCGGAGCACATAGCTGCACATTACAGGCTGTTCACGGAAGGGAAGGTTTTTGCGCGCTATGAGATCTGTCCGTCGCGCCTTCTGCCCTGCGGAAGCGAGGAGGGTGAACCTGCGCTCACGGAAAAAGACGGGCTCTGGTACATTGCCTCGGGTGCCGCAAAAATTGCGGAACTTATCCGAAACGGTGCGCGTCTGATCGCCTGCGCGAGGGGTGAAACGGATACGGGATTATGTACCGAGGAAAAGATTTCGGATTGGGAATCGAGAACGGGAATCAAGTTGTATAAAACGCCTTTTGGGGACAGATAAATGGAACGTTGCCTGCAAATCGAACGCAGTATCATCACGACATATCGAAAAGGGATCTGGAGCAGGTTTGTCAAAGCAGTCAAGGAATATGAACTTGTGCAGGAAGGCGACAGGATCGCGGTATGCATATCCGGCGGCAAAGATTCCATGCTTTTGGCAAAGTGCATGCAGGAATTGCAAAGGCACGGCGAAAAGAATTTTGAATTGCAGTTTATTGTGATGGATCCGGGGTATGCGCCGCAAAACAGAGAACTCATTGAAAACAATGCCAGGTTATTGCAGATCCCCGTGCATATCTTTGAAACGCAGATTTTCGACGCTGTATTTGAAATTCAGAAAAATCCCTGTTATCTTTGTGCAAGGATGCGGCGCGGTTATCTTTATGAAGAAGCGCAAAGGCTCGGCTGCAACAAGATCGCGCTCGGGCATCATTTTGACGACGTGATCGAAACTATTTTGATGGGAATGCTGTACGGTGCGCAGATGCAGAGTATGCCTCCGAAGCTCTGGAGCACGAATCATAAGGGAATGCAGCTGATCCGTCCGCTCTATTACGTACATGAAGAAGATATCATTCGTTGGAAAAATGCGGCGGATCTGCATTTTCTGCGCTGTGCCTGCAAATTTACGGAGAATTGCGAAGTCAACGAGGAAGATTCCAAACGCCGTCGTGTGAAACGGCTGATCGCCGATCTGAAAAAAGAAAACGAAAACATAGACATTAATATTTTCAGAAGCGCGTATAACGTGCATGTGGATACGCTCATCGAGTATGATTCGCAAGGTGTGCGGCACAGCTTTTTGTCGCGGTACCGTCCCAAAGACTGAAAAAGTTGTGTTGAAAAGTAAGCGCAAGCAAAGATGAACCCTTGCACAGATGTGCAAGGGTTTGAAAATATGCCGCGTCGGAA
Organism: Bacillota bacterium; assembly: GCA_003343765.1. Classification (GTDB taxonomy): domain Bacteria; phylum Bacillota; class Clostridia; order Christensenellales; family Borkfalkiaceae; genus Borkfalkia. The sequence continues at coordinate 5,807 of QAKO01000126.1, forward strand.
ATTTTTCCGACGCGGCATATTTTTTTTGAAAGGTAAGCACAATGCCGCCGTCTGCAAACTGTTTTGCAGACGGCGGCATTGTTCCGTGTCCCGAGATGCTCCGAGATGCTCCATGTTGCTCCGTGTTATTTCGTATTGTTTTGTACTGTTTTGTACTGTTTCGTGTTGTTTGTAAAAGACAGGGCGCGCGACTGCACAGAATAATCTTTGCAGTCGCGCGCCCTGTAAAAAGCAAGCGGAGCACGGTGCAAGAAATTTGTGCCGTACTCCGCTTCTAAACTAAAAAACGGGCATATCAAACAAATCCTGTATATGCGAAAAAAAGGTAACAGAAAATATTTCGATTCGCGCGGTGTGAGCGAAATAAATGTGTTTAAGGTTTCAGGTGTTGCGGGATAAACTTATTCTTTTTGACGGCTTCATAGGCAAGCACGGTAGCGGCAACGCCGACATTGAGCGAATCGCAGCTGCCTTCCATGGGGATGGCGATCATTTGGTAAGTCCCGTCATACCATTCGCGGGAAATGCCGTAGCGTTCGCTGCCCATAACGAGAGCGGTCTTTTTCCCGAACGGTTCGT
>QAKO01000066.1 GCA_003343765.1 Bacillota bacterium
TAGGAAGGAGCGGCGCAAACAGGTTGCCGACAATCGTTACGGCGAGTACAGAGATCGAAAAGCCGTCCATGACGAACAAAACGATAAGACAGGGGATGGCAACGCCCAGCGCGAATGCGAGGTTGGCGATGTAAGAGCAAAGCAGTCGGCTGATCAGGATGTCGCGCTTTGTAACGGGCATACTCATGACCAGATCGTAATCTTTCATGGCGAACAGGGAAGAGCAGCCGTGCAGCAGAGAAAAGAGCAAAGTAATGAGGGAGGTCAGCGCGATCGTCAAAGCAGGGAGATGCTGTCCGATGCCTTGTTTGCAGAAAGAAACGGCGATCAGGACGATATAAAAAATCACGACGGCTCCGACGATTGCGAGAGCGGCAAGCCCGCCGGCGGTTTTGCGTTTTATTGCAGGGTCGGCGGAATTTTTTGCCTTATTGATGCCGAACAAACCCATGAGCTGGATTTTGGTCATCGGCAGCCATTTATTTTTCATGGCTTTCGAGTACCTCCATGAACACGTCTTCCAGGCTTTCGTTGCCGCGAACACTTTCAATGTCGCCGCTGGCGATAAGTTTTCCGTTTTTAATGATCGCAATTTTATTGCACAATTTTTCCGCGACGTCCAGAACGTGGGTCGAGAAAAAGATGGCGCTTCCGTTTTCGCACATTTCGCGGAAAACCTGCTTGATTTTGAAGGCGGCTTCGGGATCCAGACCGACAAACGGTTCGTCGAGGATCATGAGCTTCGGCGCGTGCAGAAGTGCGCTTATGATAGCAAGTTTTTGTTTCATGCCGTGAGAGTAAGCGCCGATCAAAGAACCGAGATCGCCTTTGATGCGGAACATTTCCGCGTATTTTTCGATACGTTCACGTCGGATTTCTTTTTCGACGCCGAATATATCGCCAATGTAATTGAGATATTGCATGCCCGTAAGGTAATCGTACAGATCCGGATTGTCGGGAATATAGGCAATCATTGATTTGCAGGCGACGGGATCGTCCTGAACGGAAAACCCGTCGATTTCGATCCTGCCTGAATCAAAGGGCAGAATGCCTGTCACCGCGCGCAGGGTTGTTGTTTTTCCCGCGCCGTTCTGTCCGATAAATCCGTAAATATCCCCCGCACATACATCCAGGGAAAGATCGTCCACGGCGCGCTTGGTTTTTGCGTAAGTCTTGGTAAGATGTTCGATGCGCAAAACTGTTTTATTCATATTTCTCCGTAAGCTGCAGAGATTTGTTCGGATTCTTGCATACCGTATGCAAAAATTCCGTCTGCAGCCAATTTCTGCCGTGCGGCAGCTGTGTTCATTATACCATATTTGAGTACGGATTGTCAACGGTATGATTTTTTTGCCCAAATGATTATTTCAGTGTTCTCAGAAATTGAAGCAATCCTTTTTTCTGCCTGTCGTTGAGTGCGGTAACTCTCGCAATCAGTTCGCCTTCGTCTGCAAATTTTTTGTTTTGGTTTTCCTCGTCCGAAAAAAACTCTGCGAGCGTAATGCCGAATGCGTTGCAGATCGCCCGCAGTGTGGATAATTTGGGTTCTGCTTTTCGCACGTAAAGGTTGTTCAGAGTAGATTGTGTGAGCATGGCTTCCATTGCCAGATTGTTGATCGACCATCCGCGCTCTTTGCGCAGGGAATCGATTTTTTCCAAAACTTCCATGTCTTTCGCTTCTCCTAATTTATAAAAAGTAATTCCTTTCAGTGTATGTTAAACCAAATTTGTTTTATTGCGATGACGCTTCCGTAGTAATGGTGTGCCCGAATCAATATCATGCCGTGCGCCTTGTTGCTTAAATGAGTGTGGCCGCAATGTGCCGACCGTCTGCGTTTGTTTGTTCAACTTATCCCGCGGTTGTCTGCCCGATTGCATTCCGAGAACGCGTTAGCCTGTTCAAACTTTTCCCGTGATTGTCTGCTGGCCGGTTGTCTTGTATTTCCCGGTCTCGTTTGAGTTTATGGACGCGGCATTTTTGCCATAGTCAGCATTTGTGAGAGGACAAATAAATAAACAATCTTTCGTCGGCAGGTGTCCGTGTCTCTCTGAACAGAGGCTCTGAAAACCGCTCACCGTTCTATTGGTTTGTTTTGTCTTTTTCAAACCGACTTCGTTTGTAAATTTTTTCTGCAATATGGGTTTCGATTTCGCTTATTCTTGAATTGTTCCCTTTTTCAGCTATTCTATAATAAAAATGAGTTAAAAACATAACTCAAAATAGTTGACAAGAAAACTCAAATGAGTTAGAATTGTTATTGCAAACAGGGTTTCGGACTGATCGGAGAGATCGGATCGGAAAACCGATATGCGGAATAATTGGAGGGAGGTGCGGCGATAAGAGACGCTGGAAATATCATCTGAGGACAGTAAAGAACGAAAAACGAGAAAAATAAGAAAGGAGAAAGAAAAATGTATCAAAGGACGAAGAGTTTGTTGGCGAAGCTGATGGCAGTCGCGCTGGTATTTTTCTGTGTCGTAGCTTTGACGATTGGTTTTTCCGGTTGTTCCGATGCGAAAAGTATTACGTCGACGGCGATCAACGAACAAGGCGAGCTTATTGTTACCTATTCTGACGGAACGAGCGAAACACTTGGAAAGGTGGTCGGCGCAAACGGTCAGGACGGACAGACCGGTGAAGACGGAAAAGGCATTGTTTCCGCAGAGATCAATGCGGATGGTGAACTGGTTGTTACCTATACGGACGGGAGCAGTGTGAACCTGGGCAAAGTGGTCGGCGAGAAAGGCGAACAGGGCATACAAGGCCCGCAGGGTGAGCAAGGCGAGCAAGGAGAGCAGGGAGAGCAGGGCCCGCAGGGAGAACAAGGTGAGCAAGGAGAACAGGGCCCGCAGGGAGAACAAGGTGAGCAAGGAGAACCGGGCAGGGGAATTATTTCTGTAACGGTGAACGAAGAAGGAAAGCTGGTCATTTCGTACACAGACGGGACGAGTGATGTGATCGAGCTGCCGACGGTTGGAAGCGAATGTGAACACGAGTTCTATGAAATCGAGATATCCGAGTCTACCTGCACGACGCCGGGAAAGACTGTGAAGATCTGTGTGAAAGAGGGCGGATGCGGTGACGGATTTATTGTAGACAACGAGTTGGATCCCGACAATCATACGTATGCGGAAACGCGCGTTGAGGCGACCTGTACACAAGACGGATATGTAGCCAGAAAGTGTGAGGAATGCGGGCATGAGGAAGAAATCGAAGTGCTGCCTGCGCTTGGTCATACTTGGGATGAGGGTGTGAAGACGCAGCCCACGTGTGAAGCGGACGGGTTCATTACATATACATGTACGCGTTGCGGCGAGACGATGGTTGAAGAGGCAAGCGAAGAAAACGGCTTGTTTGCGACGGGTCATTCGGGAGAGGAAGGAGCCGTGCAGCTTGTTGTTGTGGATGAAGGAGCGAACAAATGTGAAGACGGATACCAGATCCTGTTGGTATGCGGAAATTGTTTTGAGTATGTATATGAAGCGACGGCAGTAGCACCTACGGGGCATCATATCACGGCGGGTTGGACGGTCAGGAAAGAACCGACGTTGGAAGAAGCGGGTGAAATTGCAGGGTATTGTGATCTTTGCGAGACGTACGCGAAGGCAGAACTGCCTGCATTCAATGCAGAAGATTACGAACATACTGTGATTACGGAGCCCACCTGCACGGAGAACGGGAAAGACACGTATTCGATAACGCTGGGCGAATGGAGTAAAGTATTTGAAGTAACGACTTCGTCTCTGCATCATTATAATGGTGTGCCGATGGATCTGAAAGGGAAATATACGGCGGATCAGGTGGAGACGGTATTCTCCAATGTACCTGCAAGCTGTATTGAAAACGGATATGGTTCGTTTACCTGCGATGATTGCGGAAAAGAATATCTTGTGACGATCACAGGGGATCATACATACGATACGGAAAATCCGATCCGTTCCCAGGAATCGACTTGCACGGAACGCGGATATGACGTATACGTTTGCGAAGTATGCGGCGAAGAGCATACGGTATACCGTGATCTTCTTGAGCATGCATATACATATGAATATGATCCGGAAGCGGGTACGCTGACGGTTGGCTGCAAGAATTGTGCATATGCGCAGGAGATTGAGGTGATTTCGGCGGAAGAGGTGCGTGTAGAAGCTACCTGCACGACGGAAGGATATTACTATTATACCTATACATATAATGATATGGAAGGGCAGGAACAGACAGGCGAGACGCCGCGCGTTACGCTTCCGAAGAAGCTGCATAATTACAACGGACATGAATTTGATGTCAACGATCCGAATGCGGTATATGAAGTGAAATATATCGAAACGACGTTCGGCAACAGTCCTACAGACTGCATGACGCAGGGATTCGGGTCGTTCACCTGTGATGACTGCGGCGAAGAATTTATTGTAAAAATTACGGGCGATCACAGCTATGAACTTTCGGAAACGGTGGAAGCTACCTGCACGGAAGACGGTTATTTTGTTTATGTCTGCAAAGTTTGCGGCGAAACATACAATGAAGCGAACCCGGATGATCCTGCAAAGGGACATACGTATGAAGTTGCGGTGAAAGTCAACGAAGACGGAAAGGGCGTGACGCTTACGTTCACCTGTTCTGTGTGCGGATACAGTTACGATCTTGCGGCGGATTCCTACGAAATCGAGAGGATCGAGCCTACGTGCGAGAAGGAAGGCAAAGTGATTTACCACTATGTCTACACGGTAAACGGAGAGCAGCAGGAAGGAAGCGTGGAAGCGGAAATTTTGCCCGTTACCCCGTATCATGTTAACAGTGACGGTACGAAGATTTATACGGACGGATCCGTTATTTACACGGTGGACGATGTGGACAGGATGTTTGCCAATACGCCTGCAAGCTGTCTGGAACACGGCTACGGATACTTTACCTGCGCGGATTGCGGGAAAGAATATCTGGTAGAGATCACGGGGAATCACAGCTACGGTGATGAGATCACGGTTCCTGCGACCTGCGAAGCGGACGGAAAAGTTTATAAAGTCTGCTCTGTTTGCGGTCACGAAGAAGTGATCATGACAATGCCTGCTCTGGGACATCGGTATACGTATGCGGTTACACAGGAACCGACGGCAGATGCCGAAGGTAAACTCGTGGCAACGTGCGGTAATTGCCAGGGTACGATCGAGTATGTACTGCCTGCTCTCAGCGAAGAGAACGGATATTCGGTAGAGGTCGTATCGGAAGCTACATGCGCGACGGAAGGTCTGACGCGTTATACGATCGAAATCAAGGATTCCGAGGGCAATACGGTTTACACGTACGTCAAAGAAGTTGTTACGGAACTGATGGCGCATACGCCGAGCGATCGCGTATATACGTGGGTCTATGAAGGCTGGCAGTATACGGGGTATTACTGCGAAGAATGCGGTCAGGTCATCGTTACGGAAAAAGTAGCGGCATGATTGTTTGGTCGGATTCGTTCATACATCAAACGGTACGATAAGTATCGGCTGACAGCGGCGGAAATTTCCGCCGCTGTCAGTCTTTCAGACTGTTTTGGATGCAGAGATGAAACCGCGTCGCGAAAAGAATTTTCGCGACGCGGTTTCATCGGTTATGCGCCGGATTGAGTAAATTATTTACAGAAAGGCGGTCGGTAAGCCATACAGCGGCAGGGATACAAGAAAAATTCGTGTGTATAATCCGTATCGGAACGCAAAGCCTTGAAAAAAGTTATATTCTGTAGTATAATAAACAAAAAACGGAGAAGAGTGCAGATGCGTTTTGTAAAAACGGGGGATCGGGCTTTGCCGGTCATTGCAGTCGGCTGTATGGCACTGAGCCAATTGGATAAAAAAGGCTGTGAGCAATTTATCGGAAAGGCATATGAACGCGGATTGAATTTTTATGATCACGCGGATATTTACGGCGGCGGAGCGTGCGAAA
>QAKO01000123.1 GCA_003343765.1 Bacillota bacterium
ATAGGGCTCGAACCTATGACCCCCTGCTTGTAAGGCAGATGCTCTCCCAACTGAGCTAAACTTCCGTTCGAACGCTTATATACTATACCAAATATTCAAAAGAATTGCAAGCGAATTTGCATTATATTTTTTATTTTTTTTAAAAACTTTTAATTCAATGCATTCAAATATTTGCAGGTGCTTATTTTTATTCTTAAAAAACAGTACGAATGCGGAAAAAACGTATATAATATATATATGAAAGAAATGGGCGAAAGTTTCCGTTCGGGCGAAAATGCGAAAAAGCTCGAAGAAATAATACCGGAAAGGGACGCCGAGGAGGAAAGCAGGTGCAATGCCAGCGGAATATACGCATCAGATCATCGCAGAAAAAGTTTACGAAAATCTTTCGGAAGGAATCCGCAGCCGTTTGGGAGATTTGTTTTCGTTTGATTTAGGAGCGCAGGGGGCAGACATATTTTATTTTTTACATCCGTTTCGGCGCAGAAATTTGGGAAGAATTTTTCACAATGAAAAAGTTTATGAAACGTTTGAATCTTTCCGCAAAGCAGCAGTCGGAGCCGATGATACTGTTTTATCCTATATAGCCGGTTACATTACGCACTACGCGGCGGATTGTATATTTCACCCTTATGTATACAGCCTTATGCAAAAAATGATCGATGCGGAACCGACGCGCAGAGTGCGGTGGCATTCTTATATAGAAAGCGATCTGGATACGTATTTTGTAAAAAAATTTTATCGGAAAGAAGTGAATGGGTTTGAATGCCGTCTGCGTACGTGGAAGGGACTTCCGAAAGGAGTCGCGGCGCTGATACGGGAGGTCTGTTCTGCAAGCGGCTTGCCGAAAATTTCGGATGGCTCGTTGCGTCGCGCCGTTTCGGGATATCTCTTATTCGAACGTTTTTTTACGGATAAAAATTTTCGCAAACGCCGTTTTTTTGAGCGAGGCGAAAAGTTGCTGCACTTGCCGCAGGTCCTGAGTGTTCTTTACCGCCGTGAGAATCCCGATCAGAAAGTTTTAAATGTTTCCAGGACACAATGGGCTAATTTATCGGATTCTGACACGCTTTACGAGGATGATGCGGATGCGCTTTTTGATCGTGCGGTAAATGAAAGCTGTCGGCTTATCGAAAGGTTTTTCAGCGATCTGGATGCGGGAAAAACTCTGACCCGCGGGGATTTCGGAAAAGGTTTTTTGTCGGGGGTGGATACAGAAAAAAAGTTTGTGCGGCCCGTCCGTACAAAACACAGCACCAAAGGGAATTGTTCTTAAAAATATGTCACGTACTCTTGTTTTTGCGACGGAATGTGCCTATAATAAAATAAAAAGGGGGCAATTTCTATGCAAAAACTGTATGATTCCAATATGCAGTTGATCGGTTATACGTCGACGGGAGTCACGGGCAAGATCACGGTTTATGATTCCGATTATCAGATGCTCGGCTATTATAATCCCAAAAGCGATAAAACATACGATAAAGACCGCCGTCTGGTCGGAAAGGGTAATTTGATAACGAATTTCCTTGTAAACGGCGCGGGGAGTGTTTGATCGGCTCGGATAATTATAGGACGGAAGATCGCGGCGGGGTATGATCGACTGTTTGATTGAAATGCAGGTAAAAACAGCAGACAGAAAAAGGCAGCAGCTTTTTTCTGTCTGCTGTTTTGTGTGAGAGGGTGAGAAAATTCAAAAAAAGTCAGAGAAAAGCGAGATGACAGAAAAGCGAGACGACAGAATGACGAAACGACAGAAAGGCAAGCTGACAGACAGAAGAGCAAGACGAAAGAAGAATGATGAGACTGCGCGAGAGATGCCGGGAGAATGCGGAAGTCGGAAAGCAAAAAAAAGGGAGAGAGCAGAAATTCGGGGTATAAAAACAGAAAGTGCGTGGGGGGGGTAAAAACTTACAGAAAAAAGGCAGAAGAGATTAAATACAAAAATTAGGGTTTTGGCGGTTTAAAAAGAAATGGCGGGCGGTGCGGCGGTATGGCGGCACCGTGCGTTGACGGATGAAATGGAAAGATGGGGGAAAGAATAAAAGAAAAGCCTGCGCGGACAGAATGTCTGCGCAGGCTTTATATTATGTGGTGGAGTAGTGTGAACGAAGGATAGGTCAACCCTGGCGGATCGCCGCGATGACGTCCTGTTCGATCTTACCGAGTTGTTCGGCGGAAGGCTTGTACGCCTGTTTGATCGCAGGGAGAAGGGCTTCGCATTTGGAGCCTGCCAGTGCTTCGTAAACTTGGTCGGGGGATTGTCCGCCCCAGCCATAGGAACCGAATGCGATAAACTTTTTCTTATTGCCCGTCAGTCCTTTGAAATAGGTCAGAAAAGACGCTACGGAAGGCATTATATTGTTGTTGAGCGTAGGGGAACCGACGGCAATGTATTTGGCAGTCATGGCGTCTGCGATGATGTCGGAATTATGGCTGTAATGCAGGTTATAAAGGCGCGGTTTGAGTCCGCAGGCAAGGAAAGCGTTCTCGATGGCGTGTGCCATGCTTTCCGTGGAATGCCACATCGTGTCGTAAACGATGATCGCCGTATCGTCGTATTCGTTGGCGACCCAGGATTTGTAAAGCGCGAGAATGTCGGGGATATGTTTTGTCCAGCAGATTCCGTGGCTCGGGCAGATCAGATCGATCTGAAGATCTGCGCAGGCTGCCAGGGCTTTTGCGGTCTGCATTCCGTACGGCTGTACAATGTTCGCATAATATTTGCGCGCCTGGATGTATGCTTCCGCCAGATCGCAGTCGGTATCCAGACGTTCGTCGGAAGCGTAATGCTGACCGAATGCGTCGTTGGAAAACAGAATGTTGCCGGGCGTCATGTAAGTTACCATGTTGTCCGGCCAATGTACCATGGGGGTGGGAACAAAATGCAGAGTATGTTTTCCCAGAACAAGAGATTCGCCCGCCTTTACGCCGTTGTAGCCGAGATCGCCGTAGTAGGCGGTCAGGTTTTTGACTCCCGCGCCGAAAGCGGTATATACTTTTGCATTTTTCGCAACTTTCAGAACGGCAGGAATGCTTCCGCTGTGATCGGGTTCCGCATGGTTGGAAACAATGATATCGATTTTCGAAGGATCGATCACGGATGCTATGCGGGAAAGCATTTCGCCTTCGAAGCCTTCCTTGACCGTATCGATCAGGGTAATTTTTTCGTCGAGAATAAGATAAGCGTTGTAGGAAGAACCTTTTTCCGTTTCGTAGCCGTGGAAATTTCTGAGATTCCAGTCAATGGCGCCGACCCAATAGACGCCTTCGCAGAGCTTGAGTGCTTTCATGTCGCAAATTCTCCTTTTCATTATTTATATAAAGTGACGATCAAAGATCAGTAATCGGTTGTTTGCGCGGATATTATACACCGAAAGGGCGCATATAGGCAAGGAATTTTCGGCGCAGAGCGTAAAAAAACAGCAAACGGCGCGGATTTTTGTAAAATCGGCGTCCGAAAACGCGGAAAAATCGAAAATGAATGTAAAAAACGGTTGACAAGGTAAAAATATTATGATAGACTTTAAAACACACACCGGCGGAAGGTGTGATTTTTTTGCATGGAGTTTTTAAAAAATGGCTGCCATAAACAGAACAAAAGTCACATTCGAATGCACCGAATGCAAACACAGAAACTATGACACTATGAAAAATAAGAAGAACGATCCGGAAAGATTGCAGCTGAACAAGTACTGCCCTTTCTGCAAAAAGCACACAGTGCATAAAGAGTCCAAGTAAGGCTCAAAGGATAAGCGGGGGAGCGCGAAGGCGTTTCGGCGCAAATTTTCAGAGGTAGAAATGAAAGCGAAAACAGCGGTTAAAAAGCCCAACCTCTTTGTGAGAATGGGCAGAAAACTCAAAGAAGTTTTTTCCGAGCTGAAAAAGGTTACTTGGCCTACGTTCGGCAAAGTCATCAAGTCAACGGGTGCAGTACTTGCCGTGGTCATCGTGTTTTTGATCGTATTTACGGGAATCAATTACGGACTGAGCAAGCTGCTTGAATTGATCACCGGCCTCGGAATGTAAGGAGAGGTTATGGAGAATTCGCGCGAGAGCCAGGCGAAATGGTACGTCCTGCATACCTATTCCGGGTATGAAGCGATGGTCAAAAGCAGTCTGGAACAACTCATCGAAAACAACAATCTGCAAGACAGTATTTTCGATCTGCGCATCCCGATGGAACAGACCATCGAAGAAAAGAACGGCAAAAAGAAGGTTGTGGAACGCAAACTTCTGCCTTGTTATGTTTTTATCAAGATGATTTATTCCAATCAGGTGTGGTATCTGGTAACAAATACGCGCGGCGTGACCGGATTCGTCGGGCCGCAGGGCAGGCCGTTGCCTCTGAAAGAAGAGGAAGTCCGCAAAATGCAACTGGAAAAGGTGGCGGTGAATGCGGATTTTGCGGTCGGCGACAGCGTGAGCATCGATGCAGGCCCGCTCGCAGGTTTTATCGGCGAGATCAAGGAACTGAACGATTCCACGCAGAAAGCAAAAGTCAACGTACTCATGTTCGGCAGAAATACGGACGTGGAAGTCGACTATGTGCAGATCAAAAAAATAGACGCAGTGCAAAAGAGCACGGCGGAAAATACGCAGGAATAGGGATTTTCCCTTTTCTAATAAAGTGGGAGAAGCGTAAATTTTTCACGGCGCTTTGTTAAAACCACAATCTCAGGAGGAGAACTTATGGCTAAAAAGATTACCGCGGTCGTAAAGCTTCAGCTGCCCGCAGGTAAAGCTACCCCGGGTCCCCCGGTCGGTTCGACGCTCGGCCCGCACGGTATCAACATTCCCGGCTTTACCAAGGAATTCAATGCGAAAACCGCAGACCAGGCAGGACTGATCATCCCCGTCGTTATCACGATTTATCAGGACAGATCTTTCACGTTTATTCTGAAAACGCCTCCGGCACCTGTTCTTATCAAGAAGGCTGCCAAGGTGGAAAGCGGAAGCGCTCGTCCGAACCGCGACAAGGTTGCAAAACTTACTGCGGCGCAGGTCGAAGAGATCGCCAAGCTGAAAATGCCCGATTTGAACACGACTTCGCTCGAATCTGCGAAGAGCATGATCAAGGGAACGGCTCGCAGCATGGGCATTACCGTCGAAGAGTAAATAGAAAGGAGAATGTGGGAGAGAAAACTCGTTTGAACCACAAGGAGGTAAATAAATGAAATACGGGAAAAAATATGCCGACAGCTTGAAGGCATACGATCGTTCCAAATTATATGACGCTAACGAGGCGCTCGGCCTTGTCGTGGAAACGGCGAAGGCGAAATTCGATGAAACCATCGAATTGCACGTACGTCTCGGCGTCGATCCCCGCCAGGCGGATCAGCAGGTCCGCGGCGTGCTCGTTCTCCCGAACGGCACGGGCAAAACCAAGAGGGTACTCGTAATCGCCAAAGGCGAGCGCGCGGATATCGCTCAGCAGGCAGGCGCTGATTATGTCGGCGCAGAAGAAATGATCCAGAAGATCCAGACGGA
>QAKO01000079.1 GCA_003343765.1 Bacillota bacterium
AATCTGTCCACGTCGAGCATACTGTTCTCGTACATCGTTCCCGTATTTATCGGAATGTTCATCGGCACGGCGAGCATCGACGCGGTGGGCGTGGTCGTTGCAGCGATCGGCATGGAGTTTCTCAATTACGGGCTTGACTGCCTCGGCGTAGGGGCGGGCGGTTACCAGCAGATTATTTTCGGAATGTTCATGCTTGCGTTCTATGCGTTCTCTGCGCAGGCAGGAAATCTGAAAAAATTAGCAAACAAAATTGTTGCAAAATTTTCAAAACAGAAGAACAAGGAGATTCCCGATGTACATTGATCTGAAAAAAAATCCGTTCTTTCTGTCGGATAAAGATATTGCATGGGTGCAGGAACAACTTGCGGCGATGACCGAACAGGAAAAGATCGCGCAGCTGTTTTGTCTGATCACTTATACCGACGACGAGCAATATCTGGCATATTTGGCAGGCGGTCTGAAAGTGGGCGGCGTTATGACGCGTACGATGAGCCTGTCGGAGCTTATCAATACGGTGACGCGTTTGCAGAAGCATGCAAAGATCCCCATCGGCCACAAAAAGTCATTGTATCCTGCAGCAAACGAGTTGACCGCCTGAATGCACAGCACCGGCACCGCAAGCGGAAGGCAAATGCTGAAAAACATTTTCAACTCTCCCGCCAACCTTGCCGGCATACATCTTCTTTCCCGTATTTTTGGCGGATTGCGCTATGATCCTGAATTTATGCTGACTGATAAATCCGACCACTCCAAGAGCTGTACAGCCTGTTGCAATCACAAGCAACACGACCGTAACATAAGCCAGCACCACATAGAGTGTATAGTAGCGCATTTCGTTCCAGTTGTAAGTGTTTACAACGGAAGAAGACTGCACCCAGATAGAGAACTGCGCATCATCGGACAGGCAGATCCCTTCCACCTTTCCCTGTATCTTCTGTTCGAGAAGGATCTCTCCCGAAAAATCCATCTGCGTAAGATTGCCGTTGATATCGGAAACAATAAGCGAATCTTTGTTGACTGCCAATGCACCGTTGGCACTGTTGAGTTCTTCTTTATAGAAGATCATGGCAAGATTTGCATCATACGCCCCGACTCCGCCCGTATCGTCCATAAAGACAAACGTGCCGTCCGACAAAAACACACCCGCGCTCGGATTGTAATCCAACCCTACCACGTCTTTCAGCTCTCCCGCCGCGTCATAAACATTTATGATACCGTACGCAGACAGCACATACAAAGATTCCGACTGCGGCAAGTATCCTACCGAAACGACGGGTATTTCCAGAAATAAAGAATTGATCCTTTCCTGATAGATCTTGTCGCTCTCGTTTTCTCCTTGCTCTTCATGGCTTACGCCTTCGGTCAGATCGACAAACTGAAGATTTTCGTCGAAACAATAAACACGGTTACGGTTTACGTTGGTACTGCCCGCAACAAACAGCTTTCCGTCCGCCGAATAGATACAAGCAGGATTATAATTGACGGAAACGGAGGCTGTAACTTCACCCTGCCCGTCCAAAAGCCAGATATTTCTGTCTTCCGTCGCCACGGCCAATGTATCGCCGAAATCTTGCAACAAGACGATTTTACTGTCAAACTTATGCAAAACCGACAGTTCCCCGCTGTCTGTATCCCTGTATTCGATCGTTCCGTCCGTCAGACCGTAATAGGTGTTTTCGCTGCCCGCATACACGACATTGACGTCGGCGGACAAAGAAATTTTATCCGGTCTGACCATGAGACTGCCGAATAATATCACGGCAAACGCGATCAGACAGAGCAGACAAACGAGCGAAAGCGCGAAAAATATTCTTTGTTTATTTAAACTGCTTTTTATAGTCATTTTCGCCTCCGTGTTTATTTCCTGGGATCCAACGCGGGATTATCCGTCGCATCCGTCCTGTACTGCATACTGCGCAGCCAATAAGGCACACTCGTTACACAATTTTCCTGCAAAGCGTTACAGTATGCGACCAGATCACCGCCCGATCCGTAGTATTGCTGCGAAAGTTCAACGTATTGCCGTACACCTTCCGCCTCATCCATAAAGCCTCTGGAAAAGCCTGCCAAAGGATTGGAATCTGCACTGCCCTGAAACTCAACATCGTACTTTCCGACCCACTTTTCCGGCATTTCCACATTATAAACCAAAGAAATACCCTGCGGCGCAATGTTTTCGCGCGCCATCGCTTCCAGATAGATCGTTTGTCCCTGCGGCGACGCAAAAAACATGAGAAAATCCATCGCCAGATCCGATTGCTTCTTGTTCTTGTTGATCACCCCGTAATATCCGCTTGCGCCACCCGTATCGCGCGTATAATCAACCCCCACTTCCACGCCTTCCGTCTGGGATGTCATGGGCGGATACTGAAACACACCCACTTCAAATCCTTCCACACCGTTATCGTCAAAGGTACGCTCTATGCCGGCGTAAAAACTCATAAGATCAATGTAGATCGCCGCTTCTTCTCTTAAAAAATATTTCACGGCATCGTCCGGTTTCAAGGAAGTAAAATTCTCCGGAACATATTCGGGTACAAGTCTGGAAAGGTTCTTCACCATGTCCTGAAATTTCGGATGCGAAGGCCCCACCACTCCGTCTTCCACTAACTGCGCCAGACGGATCTTGTTTACAATATACCCTTCTTCCGTATCGTTGAACTTATCCTCTTTATTAAAAAACCAGGAAGATTGCAGCTCTTCATCATACAGATAATCTCCCGGCTGCGCAACGACGAGTTCTTCCATATCACGGAAATATTGATCCGTATAGACCCGATACAGCCAGCCGAATTGCCATGACCAGAAGCTGGCATAATCTCCGCCGATCGCCAATGGAATGATCCCGTTGGAAGATAAATGTTCGCAAGCGACGATCAAATCATCCCAATTCCATTCCTGAACAGATTTTCCGACCGTTTCTTCCACTTTATACTGGTCAAAAAGATCTTTGTTGTAAAACCAGGCTGTAATGACCTGTTCGGGATTCAGACTGTAAACCTGCCCGTTCGACGCACCCGAAGACTGCGGATAAGCAACTTTCTCCATCAACGTTTTCCAGACTGCATCCTCCGCATATGGATTCGGCTTGTTCAGGTATTGCGAAAAATCCACAAACTTGTCTTTACTGTAAAATGACGATACCCCGTTGTTAATAACGATATCTGCAGTCGGCGTTCCTACAGTCAGCTGGTTGGACAGCCAAGTATCATATGTGCTGCCTTCTTTCTGATCCAATGTGATCTTGACCCCGGGATTCAGCTTTTCGTACTCATCCGCAAGCGTGCGCCAGACTGGTTCTTCCACCCCGAAATCCCAAGCCAAAACAAGCGTCTGCCCTGTACTTCCTCCGCTTCCCGCACAGCCGAAAAAGGATACCGTTATACAACCTATCAGCAGCGCCAATACAATTTGTCTTAAAATTTTATAGACCCGTTTGTTCATTTTATCTCCTTACAGGATTTTTGCATCGACACTTCGGTACAGACAGAAGTGTCGATGCGTAAACTTGACTTATTTCCTCTTTCTGCGAAGCAACACGGTTCCGCTTGCCGTTATCACTGCTCCCGCTGCCAAAACCGCAGCACCTGTTCCCGCAAACAAAACAGACCTTCCCCGATCTCCTTTTCCAGTTCGGTTATGCTTCCGTTGCCGATCTTCACCGATTCGGGATAAACTCTTTCCACTTCGATACTTTTGATCAGAACAACAAAGTCTTCACAATTTTGTTCGCCGACAGCCGGCTGTGCCATGCCCAGATGGAAATACGCCTGGTTGTTTTCAAAATCGGAAACGTGCATCTGGAAAGGATTGAGCGACGCGCTCGTATCCGACTGCGTACCTGCATACGGATCGCATTGTGCAGGGAAAATACCGTCCGCTTTGAATGCGAAATTATTCGGATCGCTTTCCGAAGCAGAAAGCCCGAAGGTATGCTCCCCGACAGAATACGTTGCGCCCCAATCGGTATTGCAGGAAAGATTGGTCTCACCCTGCCAGTAACCGTTCTCCATCAATTTGGTTTTCATGCCCCACATCATGTATGTAACGCTCTTGGCGGATTCCGCAAAGAGGTCGGTGTTCATTTTCTGGTTAAAGCCGACTGACCACCACTGCACTTTGTTATTAAAATGCGCCTGCGCATTCGCACCTGTCGCGCCGTCCGTGGTCGGGCCGAGCACTTTCAGCGTCACTTCCACGTCCGTAACGTCCACAGGAATGTTCATATACACATACCCGTTTGTAAACGTCGTGTCTTTGACGACAGGCGACATCGTTACGAGAAGACCTGTATCCCCTTCCACCCCGTTATAATCGACGACATCCTCCATCGTGATCGAGCAATTCGGGCCTTCCTTGGTCACAAAATACTCCGTTTTTGCCGCATTGAAATACTCTTTTTCCGTCTCTTCCGCAGCAACCGACAACCCGCCGAACGCAAACCCCGAAACACACAGGGCCAACGCGGCTGCACAACTGATAATTTTTTTCATAATTTCCTCCTTTTATTTTGTATATGCTTTCAAAGATAAGTTGCTCATTTCAAAAGCGCAATCCCAGTTGCCCATATTTTCCCATCCGACCTGATAGAAACTTAACGTCAGATCATCAGGTGTAACTCCATACCACGGGTTCGCATAGGTTGCCCCTCCGATCTGTACTGTCTCACTGCTGCTTTGCAACTTTCTTATCAATACATAATTGACCATTTTATAAAGATCATATTTTACCGTAACTTCCTTGCCGATCTCCATCTTTTCTCCTTGAAGATCAAAATACTGACCTTGTTCTTCCGCCGGCCCGATCCGATAAAAAGCCTGCCCGTGCTGGTCCATGTTGCAGATCTCCGTCTGGTTGGATGAATTGGATGACCAATAATTCATTCCGACAAAAAATCCGCTGGTAGGCGCATCTTTTTTTCGGAAAAAGAAAGTTCCCTGCAAACTCGCCTCGGAAGGCGAATGAGCAACTCCCGCCGCAAGTTCCGGCTGATCGTAACGGTCTGAACTTCCGTCCGGCCAGGTATTGATCTGTTCGGCCTTGGTCACTTTCATCGTCACCTGATATTCCATTTTATTGTACAACGCCATATCGATCTCTTCTCTGAAATTCTGGTGTATATACAGATGAGGCCAGGTATTGTTGGCAAAATCTCCCGTATAAGCGTATGCCGAATTGCTGATATCGTTGTAAGAATTGTATTTTACTGTAAGTTTCCCTTGCTTATCACTTCCCAGCGACTTTACAAACTTGGGTGAGGAATTATACATTTCGGGATAATGTTCATGCATATAATCGTTGTACTGCTCGATCAAAAGTGCCTGATCTGTATTTGTCGTCACCTTACTTTTTACGCAAAGACGAAAATCGTGCAATTCATCTACAGCCGTACCGTATTCGTCTAATATATTCTTCTTCGCACCCTCTTCCAGCTCCCAATATACGTCCTGTTCCAGTCCGCTCGCCGTAACCCCGTCATCCAGCGTCGCTTTACCGAGCGGCTGAATATAAATATCCTGCCCTATATCGCGATAGGTAAGCGGCGTACCTTTTTTGAGACTTGCGTCTCCCGAAAAACTTGTACCGTAGATCCAACCGGCCCCGAATCCGTTATCAAACTGTCTGTCCTTAAAGATCTGAACCCAGCCGTCTCCGCTCTCCGACCAATCCACATTGTTTCCGCCCGAAGAATCGTTACCGTCAGGCGGAGTATTTTGTTTCCCGTCTGAGGCACACCCCGCAAAACCTGCAAGCATCATAACACCTCCCAAAAGCAATGCAAGAGCTTTTTTCATTTTTTCCTCCTTATCTTTGTCTGTATTTTCGATAAAACTCGTCGTACCAAAGTGCATTGTCCACAGGCGTGTTCGGCGGAATGTGGTTTCCTACCGCGCAGACAAATCCGGGGTATTGTTTGCCGAAATTCATTACACGCAACACTTCACGTTCAATGTCTTCCTTTGTCCCCGAAAGCAGCACTCTCGTATCGACATCGCCCACAAACCCGTGTGTCTTACCGTGTTTGCGCGCAAAGCCTTCCATATCCGATCCCGGTTCAAATACTAACATATCTGCCCCGCAATCTACAATATCGTCCGTAAATTCACGGTAATCACCGTCCGACGTAAACAGTATCTTTTTCCCTGCCTGCTTACAAGGTTCCAGCAGTTTTTTCAGATACGGTATCACGTTTCGCTTATACCAATCATACGATGCAAACTTGCCGCTTGTCCATGTGATATCGTCATGCATCATCAGTACGGGTACTTTGCTTTTCGCAAATGCTTCGTAAAACTGCCTGCACCATTCATAATAACTTTCCATCACCTTGTCAAACTCTTCGTATGCCATACATTCCAGAAACATTTCCCAGCCGTAAACGTATGTGAGACCCGATATCAGTGTAATATACACGCCCCCCATGTTCACCGTGTCGGGAAACGTCTTGCACATATTGTCATATTCGGTGTTGTATGTGCGGATCAGTTCTTCCTGATCAAATGCCCCGTAAAATTTCGGACAATCCAATGCCAATGCATCGTCAATATCCGTAAACAATGAAAAAACTTTTTCGTCTTTGTCCGATTGCCCCGACGCCGATTCCGCATACACCGCGTGCCCCATGTTCGAGATCTTTCCGTAACGCTCCAGATAGTTTTTATGAATATTTACATACCAAAGCAATGAAAAATCCCAGTCTTTGATAAATTTTGCGCTGGCTCGATCTCTGTTTTCCAAAATATCCGTATCAATGCCGGTCACCTTTTTCACCAGATCCCAATGCACATGCGCACTGTATTCCGTACGAGGCACATAATCAGGCATTTGCATATTGATCGCCTGCATTCCTTCCTTGAATCCCATCCGAAACCAACTCCTTCCTGCTCAATAATATACAATGTTCTCCGTATCCGAAGCGTAAACTTTTTTTATCGTCAATTCTGTATTCCTGCGGTATAGCGTTCACGTCCAACTCCGCACTGCAACCGTACGGCACAAAAAATCTTACTTCCGCAACGCTTTCATTCCTTTTCCAACCGATCCATGTCTCTCCGAAAACAGTATTTACCCGCGCCTCGGCCTCACTGATCCATCGCAGCGCATACGGACGGATCCTGATTATGCCGGTACTCCCCGTTTCATCCAGATCCAGCCCCGCTACAAATCTGTAAATCGACGAAAGCACCGAGCCGAACATGGGATGATTGTGCGATACAGGATACCCTTTGCACAGTTCCCCTTCCGCCGTATAATAGTCAGGAGAAAAATCTTCCGTCCAGCATTCCCACAATGTTGTAGCTCCTTGTTTAAGCATATAGCCGTAAGAAGGATAATCTTTTCCGAAAAGAATGCACAGTGCCGTTTCCGCCTCTCCGCGTTCAAATAACATCCGAAACAATATTTTCGAACCGAAAATTCCCGTATCTACATGAAATTTTTTGCCGACTCTAAAATATTCCAGACAGTTTTTCCAACAGATTTGTTCAAATTTCAGGGGTACGATCCCCGCATCCAGCGCAAACAAATTCGCCCCCTGATCATTCTTGCAATAATTTCCGTCCTCATCCAGATATGCTCTGTTTATGCTCCGAACAACTTCCGCCAGTTCCTCTGCATAACTCTCCGCACCTGAATTCAGAATTTTTTCTATGTTTTGAAGCATCTTTATCGAACGGACAAGCACACAGGTATTCACAAATTCCGCAGGTATTCTTACCTCGTCCGGGCAAAACCACTCTCCTAAACACCAGCCCCACTCTTCGCGGTCCACCAGCCCGTCTTGATTGCGCCTTGCCAGAAGATAATCCACCCACTTCTGAATATGGGGCAGAGCATCACGCAAAACAGTCTTATCTCCCGTCCATGCATACAAACGGTAAGGGATCTCACAAACCGCATACCCCCAGGACGGCCCCCCGCCCCCGCCCGAAAACGGCGCCGTATGCGGCACAAATCCCGTATCGGCATCCTGCGCATCCAGTATATCCTGCAACCACTTCCGATAAAATACTTCCGCTTGCAAGGAATACATTACCGCCTCGCAGGTAACCTGTCCGTCACCCGTATAGCCGCGGCGCTCCCTGTGCGGACAATCGCTCGGAATCCCCCCATGCATATTCGAAACAAACGTCTGCACACACATCTCGCTGATCTCATTCAGCATCTTCTCCGAACAGGAAAATTCCGAATACCGATCGATCCTGCTGTGCACTTCTTTGGATACGATCTCTGTACACTCACAAGGTTTTTCCCAAATGATCTCGGCATAACGAAAGGCGTGAACGGTAAATTCACATTCGAATAAATCCGTTTCCCCGCTGAGTATAAACTCATCCGTCTGCACCAGGATCCCCCAGCTTGTCGAAAAATGATCGACATGCCAATCAGGTGTGATCTCTTCCCCGTAAATGATCCTGACCAAACTTCCGCGCTCGCCTTTCATCTTTAAAGACAAAAAGCCGCTATGATTTTTTCCAAAATCCAAAACCATGCCGCTTTCCTGCCTGTATATTTGGGCAGGTTGCAGAATATTTGCCACAACGTCCCCGCATTGCGGCGACGCAACCGGTTTACCGGTCGGGATCGGGTCGCAAAGTTTTGCCTTGCAAACCCGTTCCGCTTGCATGAACAAATTACCTGCGTTCTCCCTGAAATCGATCTTTTCCCCGCGAAACAGCGTCGCTTCCCGTTTCGTCTGCACCACGTCACAGGTATCGTCGCTGCCTATGTATTCCGATTCGCCGTCCGCATACTCGATTTTCAGTTCAAATATCGTCTTGGGAACTCCGTAAGAGTAATTGCCTTCCACTTCCTTTTCATGGTGGCAATACCAACCGTTGCCCAAAGCTACGATCAACTCATTATCCCCTTGTCCAATACAGCCGCTCACATCAAAAACATTGTAATAGATCCGCTTTCCCGATGCTCGCGGTGCATAACAAAGAATTCCGTCAAGAGGCCTTTCATCATATTCACTGACCAAGGGTTTGAGATAATAAGAATCTGTCCTTACCCCGTTCAGATAAGACACATAATACCCTAATCCTGTAATATATAAAGTGGCTTTATCAATTTTTTTTCCGACTGAAAACTTTTTTTTGAATACAGGTACTCTGCCCGTATATCCGGGACATTCGATCCATTTCCCTACCGAAAACTTTCCGCCGTTTCCACGCTCAAATACGGCTTGTTCCGAACGGCAAAGCAATGTATCCCTGCAATATGCTTCTACCCACCAATTTACTCTTTCGTATCTATCACCGAACATAAGATCGGCCGACATTTTACCGCGATCCACCGAAAAGCGAAATGTTTTCCCTGTCCGTTCCCCGAAACCTGCAATTTCAAACCGCACATCTTCTTCACAGTTTTTCTTACTTTCACAACAAGCCGAAAACGTCAGATGTAAATTTTGCGCATCGGTCACAGGATTTTTTTCGCCGTTTACTCTTAAATTGTAAATTCTGCTTACTTCCTTCATATCTGTCTGTATTGTATTACACGTCGGCAGTTTTTTCTTGCGTTTTCTTAACCAAAAAGTGCTTTTTTTTGATTTTTTTATTGAAATCACTGTGTATTTATGCTATAATTTTGAGCGGAGGTAGTTTATGAACAACAATCATCCGGGGGAATTACTGCACCCTTTGACCTATGCGGTATCCTTTGAAGTGGGCGAAAAACATCAACATGTATCCTGGGAATTTACTTTGATCTTACACGGATCCGCCAAAACATATATCAATGGAACGCTGTACAATGTCAGCCGCGGAGATCTTTTCATTTCAAAACCGGGAGACTGGCACTATTTTAAAATTGCAGACCGTAAAAATTACGAACACAGAGATCTTTATTTATCCGATCAGGACATGAAAACGGTATGCAATGCCCTTTCAGACGGATTATACGATAAACTGTCATCCTTCCAAAACAAAGTTCCTATGCTGCACCTGGGTGAAGATTTAACCACCATTCTGGACCGAAAACTTCGGCTGCTGCAACTTGCAAATCCCGACAATATTACGGAAAGCGACCGCATTGTTCAAAAGTCGATCGCCGTTTTTATTCTCGGAATACTGTTCGAAAACGAAAAAAATTCTTCTTATCCGCCCTGGCTTACCCACGTCCTTACCGAAATGAACAGTTATAAAGTCATTTGCGGATCCTTGGAAAACATAATCACTCTGACAGATTTCTCTCACGAGCATCTGACCAGAGAGTTCAAAAAATACGTCGGTATTACGCCCATTGAATATCTCATCCGTCAAAAAATGCAATATGCTTCCATACTTCTCTCGCAAACAGATAAAAGCGTCCTGCAAATCTCTTCCGAAATCGGTTATGATTCCCTTTCCTATTTTATCTCACAATTTAAAAAATTTTTCAACACCACCCCGGGACAATATCGAAAAAAATAAAAATTTAACGCAAAGGCGGCACTGTTTTTTCAAACAGTGCCGCCTTTGCGTTAATTCTCGCTGTTGTTCAATATTTTAAAGTCCCTGAATATTTCAGGAACAACTATTTGTATCGCTCGTATGTCCGGATGATCCGTAACGATTTCAAGTTCCCCTTTTTCCGTATTCCACTCGATCGACAAATCGTAACAACCAAACCGCAAATGTTCTGCCTTTCCGCATTTGAGCATTGCAGGCAATGCAGGCAGAATTTCAAGCACTTTGCCATTCCAGTGAACAAGCATTTCCTGAATTGCGTTCACATATCCCATATTTGCATCCATCTGCACCGGCGCAAGATCTTCCGTAAACAAGCT
This sequence comes from Bacillota bacterium, assembly GCA_003343765.1. GTDB lineage: Bacteria > Bacillota > Clostridia > Christensenellales > Borkfalkiaceae > Borkfalkia. The sequence goes on from QAKO01000079.1 coordinate 10,772, forward strand.
CCACCCCATTCCACGCCAATCGTTATGCACCATAAAGAAATTATTCAGCAAATCTCCGCAGATCAGATACTTCAGACATTCCAGCGACCGATCCCCTTCATGCAAACGACAGTAAATGGCAGCCAAATGCGTCAGCGACCATCCGCTCTGATGATGCAAACCTTTTTCCGTTCTCTTTTCTACGGCTTTCGCACAAAATTTGTAACAACGGTCATCAAAATTTATTTCATCTCCCGGCCATAACGGATATAAATGCGAAAAATGTCTGTGATCATGATTTTCCTGAAAACCAGAATAGCACCATTCTTTCAGAACCCCGTCTTCCTCCATATACTGCGGAAGATCTGCCACGATTTCTTTTAATTCACAGCAAAACGTGCCATCTTCTTTCCCATTTGCTGCCAAATCGAGATATTCTCCGATCACCTGCTTTATTAAAGCAATATCCATCGTCGCATTCACTGCCGTCGGCATGGGATGCGACAATGTTTCAAAACGCTCACTCACAAAATTGCCGGGTGAATTCTCCGGCGATACAGAGGGATATATTTCAATTTTTCCGCTCTTGTCCCGATAAAGAAAATCCCTGTAAAACAGACACACTTCTCTGAGAAAAGGAATCGCTCTTTCCTTTATGAATTTTGTGTCCCCGCATGATTTTGCATAACGGTAATAAAAACTTCCGATCCAGGCCGCCGCCCCCGTCCAATTCGTGATAACCGGTACATTTACTGCAATCCCGCCCATTCCCGGGCAGCTGTATCCATGAATCACGATCCCGCGACAGCCGAATATTTTCCTTGCCGCTTCATGGTATTCATCCATCATTCCGTCAAAATAATCAAAAACAGGCAACAATAACTCCCTTAAATTTCCTGTAAAGACATGACTGTAAATCAGCTCAAGATTTTCATTCAGAACATTTTGGCTCCACTGCGCTCTGTAATCCCCGTGCCAAAGTCCGTACAACGCAAACGGCAATCCGTCACAGCTCGTTCCGCTTACAAATAAATATCTCCCGAATTTATAGATCTTCTCAATCAGCTCCGCCGACAGTTTATTTTTTCTGCATTCATAAATAAGCTCTTCGTTGGAATGCATTCTGCCTTGATAAAAAGATACATTCGTTCCCCCGTACCTTTTTTTAAATCTTTTTTTCTGCTCCTTTAAAAGAACTGCATAATCTGCCATTCCCTTCAATTCTTCCAGAACTTCCCGGTCATCTTTCTGCTTGAATTCGGAAAAAAGTTTCAAAAGAATCTTTATGTTTTTCGCCTTTGTTACAAACAATCCCCCTTCGCCTTTTTCAACAGTGCCGTCAGCGGTTAACCACAAAACAGCTCCGAAAATCTTACCGTCATCATTTCTGCCCGAATAACTTATCCAATCCTCCCCATAACTGATTCGGATACTTTCCTTTATATCTTCAGGACACGGAAATTCACTATCCCGCTCGTTTCTTGCTCCTAAGGAAATAAAATAACCATCTTCTGCACCACTCGTGATCTGAACAACAACCGTATCTTTTTCATCGCTCACAAAATAATGCCTGCCATATAAAATCCCGTTTTGTTTCCATTCAACAGTTATTTCCCCACTGTCCATATCCAGAATGCGACGATAATCAGTGTACTGCCCCCCCGAAAGCCGCTCCATCTTTAACTCACCGAGCGGCAATGGAACAGAACAAGCTGCCCTGTATCCGCTTTTCGCAATCGCTTCCGTTAGCATTTT
>QAKO01000087.1 GCA_003343765.1 Bacillota bacterium
AATACTTTATTCGCCAGAATTTCTTCGCTGAGCGCATCTTCCATGCGACGCTGTATCACCCTGCGCAGCGGACGCGCCCCGTATACCGTATCGTATCCTTCATCCAGCAACAGCTGCTTCGCCGCTTCCGTCACCGAAAGCTCTATTTCCCGTTTTTTCAGGCGTTCGCACAGTGTCGACAAAAACAGATCGCATACCTTGGAAGCATCCTCTCTGGTCAGCTTATGGAAAATGATGATCTCATCCACACGGTTCAAAAATTCGGGTTTGAACTGCGTTTTCAGCTCATCGGTGATCTTTTCTTTCATGCGGTCATATTCCGCCATGTCCGCATCCGATTCGGCACCGCCCGAAAAACCAAGCCGACGCATTTCGTTGACTTTCCCCGCTCCGACATTGCTCGTCATAATGATGATCGTATTTTTGAAACTGACAACGCGGCCCTTACTGTCGCTCAGCCGCCCGTCATCCAGGATCTGCAAAAGAATATTGAATACGTCCGGATGCGCCTTTTCGATCTCATCGAAAAGCACGACCGAATAAGGCTTGCGGCGTATTTTCTCCGTGAGCTGACCGCCTGCATCTTCAAAACCGACATATCCCGGAGGCGCTCCGATGATCTTGCTCACCGAATGCTTTTCCATGAATTCACTCATGTCCAGGCGAACCATCAGACGCTCGTCCCCGAACATCGCCGCCGCCAACGCTTTGCAAAGCTCCGTTTTACCCACTCCCGTAGGCCCGACAAAAATAAATGAACCGATCGGTCTGTTCGGATCCTTTAATCCCGCCCTTGCACGGCGGATCGCCTTTGCCACCGCCGACACGGCTTCTTCCTGCCCGATCACCCGTTTATGCAATTCATCTTCCAGATGCAAAAGACGTTTGCTCTCTTCTTCCGTCAGACGTACGACAGGAATACCCGTCCAGCTCGCCACGATCTTTGCCACATCTTCCGCCCCGATGCTCGCATGACTTTCCTTGCGCGTCTTTTCCCAGTCTTCACGGATCTTCGCGATCTCGCCTTCCGTCTGCTTGATCTGTTGCAGAAAATTCTGCGCGGCAAGAAAATCATCCTTGCGGACTGCCTTGTTTTTCTCTGCCGTCAGACGTTCGATTTCCTGCTCTTTTTCCTTGATGCCTTCCGGCCCGTTATAACTGTCCAGCCGCGCACGGCTCGCCGCTTCATCGATCAGATCGATCGCCTTATCCGGCAAAAAACGATCCGTTATATAACGATCGGACAGACTCGCCGCCGCCACGATCGCATCGTCGCTGATTGTGACTTTGTGATGCGCTTCATATTTATCCCGCAAACCGCGTAAAATTTCGATCGCTTCTTCCACGCTCGGCTGCTCTACGTTCACGGGCGTAAAACGACGTTCCAGCGCAGGATCCTTTTCAATGTATTTCCGATACTCGTCCAGCGTCGTCGCTCCGATCGTCTGCAATTCACCGCGCGCCAACATGGGCTTGAGTATGTTTGCCGCATCCATACTGTTGTCCGCACTCGCACCCGCACCCACAATATTATGGATTTCGTCAATAAACAGTATGACGTTACCGCTCTTTTGGATCGCTTCGATGCTCTCTTTCAAACGCTCTTCAAAATCGCCGCGGTACTTCGCTCCCGCAAGCATTCCCGGAAGATCCAGAGAAAATACCGTTTTGCCCGACAAAAGATCGGGCACTTCCCCGCGCACGATCGCCTGCGCAAGCCCTTCCACAACGGCACTCTTTCCGACACCCGGTTCCCCCACAAGTACGGGATTGTTTTTCGTCCGACGCGACAAAACCTGAATTATTTTATCGATTTCCTTTTTTCTGCCGATGACCGGGTCGATCTTGCCCTCCCGCGCTTTTTGCGTAAGATCCGTTCCGAAACGGAGATTGAGTCCGCCGCCCGATTTTCCCTGCCCGACACCTTCATGCGCCTGCTGGCTCGCTCGCTGGATACGGAATTCGTACATATCCAGTTCCGGATCAGGTTTTGGCTCGCCCATTTCCGCATCCAGAGCGGACAACAATTCATCTATATCAATGCCCAGCATTCTCAGAAGCCGCACTGCCACCGATTCGTCATCCGCCAAAATCGCCAGAAGCATATATTCGCTTCCCACACTCGCGCCCGTGCCGTCATGATCCACCGCATATTCGCAGGCTTTATCAAACATCCCCTTTGTCCGCGGCGTGAAGCCCGTCAGCTTGGTACGTTTATCCAGCGTCCGTACAAATACCGAACGATACTTAGGTTCCGTCACCCCTGCCGCTCTCAAAATACGGCACGCGCGGCATTCCGGCACGTTCAGCATCCCGAACAGCACATGTTCACTCCCTACATACGTGCTTCCGTAATATTTCGCCGCATCCACCGACAATTTCAAAGCCTTTTGAAGATTTATCGAAAATTTGTTAAAGTCGTACATTACCCGCTCCGCTCTCAAATTTATTATTTACATCTGCGCACAGCCGTCAGCGCCGCGCGGCACTTCTCCGCTCTGCATATGTCACGCTCCGACGCAGTCAGCGGTTTATCAACCAAAAGATTCAGATTGGAAGGCCGCACCGCCGAGATCAGTTCGTCCATTGCCGAAAACCGCTTCGATTCCAGAAAATCCAACGCGATCCCCAGTTTCACTTCCGACGCAAGCTGAATAAACTCTCCGTACGAAATCTGCTCACAGTTGCACAAAACTCCGTATGCACGGCAACATTCATCTTTCATCCCGATAAAATCACTCTTCCGCAAAGCCTTCCGCGCCTGCGCCTCAAGATTTACAATTTCCAGCACGGCACGCTGTACTTCCGAAAGTATATAATCTTCGTCCACTCCTAAAGTCACTTCGTTGCTGATCTGATACATATACCCTTCCGCCGTACTGCCTTCGCCGTATACACCCCTTACCGTATGCCCCAGGCGCGATATCTCCCGCGTCAGACGATTCATTTTGTGCATACGCGTCAGGCCCGGTAAAAACAACATCACCGAGGCTCGCAATCCCGTCCCCAGATTGGTCGGACAGGCGGTCAGATATCCCAGCTGCGAATCGAAAGAAAAGCGCAGTTCTTTCGACAATTCGTCATCCACCGCCGAAATTTTTCGGTACGCCAATGGCAGGTTCAGCCCGTTAACAATGTATTGTTCCCGTAAATGATCTTCTTCGTTGATCATCAGCGAAAATTTCCCGCGCGGCGCATCCGCATCGGTTTCTTCTTCGTCGATCAGCGCCGCACCGCAACTCTTGTTCGCCGCAAGTTCCGCACTGATCAGATGATCGTCACACAACGACTGCGCAACCGTTTCGCTGATCTCATTCATCGTATAAAGCCGGAATCCGCGCACCCGTGCCGCCGCATCGTAAACCCTGCGGATTACCTTCCTGCCCTGCGCTGTATTCTTAAAAGCCGACGGAAACGGATAATCCCCAAGATTCCGCGCAAGCCGCACCCGCGTCGATACGACCGTACTCTCGATATTATTCATTATCGCCTCCCGCATCGTTGATCATACGGCTGACTTCGCGAATGTCGCGGTTGATGCGTTCCGCATCTTTCATTCTCTTTTCGCGCAATGCCCGTTCCAGATCCGTGCGTAGCCCCTTCAGCGCATCCAGCAATTCGAACAGCTTGCCGCTCCCGAGCGGCCTTTTCCCTTCATGCTGCGTCCTGCCGTGTATCCTGCGGATCACGGGCATCAGCTCATCCCGAAACGTATCATAACATGCCGCACACCCGACAAGACCCGTCCGCGTATAATCCGACAAGGTCGTTCCGCATACGGGACACTTCAAGGCAACGTCTTTCTCGGGCGGCAGAAAATTAACAAAAAAATCCGGCCCGTCCCCCAGATATGCCGCAGCTCCGCCCAACCGTTCGAAACATCCGTCGCACAAGTGCAGTTCTTCCCCGTCATTTTCGCATACCGTGTGCGTAGCTTCCCTTTTTTTACAGTTGGTACAGAGCATGTCGCACCCCCGAAAGTAAACCGAATTTCTCCGCCGCAGACTTGTCCGCGGCTCACCTTGCGCCTATACGGCGCCTTATCTTTTGTCTTATTATACCACGTGACTGCCCCTTTGTAAACGGTTTTTCCAAAAAATGACGCTCACTGCGTCCTTTTCCCGCACTTTTTCTCTCTTTCCCCGCTTTTTTTTCCACGCAACCGCAAAATTTAAGTGTAATCTCTGCGATCCATGTTTGCCCGTACTTTCTCGATCGCCCTCTTTTCAATCCTGGAAATATATGAGCGCGAAATTTTTAAAAATACTGCAACTTCCCGCTGCGGCATCGGCGCGCCGCCTTTTAACCCGTACCGCAGACAAAGCACCGTATATTCGCGTTCTGTCAATGTCTGCCTTAAAAGCCGCATGAATTTTTCCTTCACCAGCTTGTTCTCCACCGTCTTGAATACGCCGTCTTCCTTTTCAAACAGCAGATCCATCAGCGTAAGTTCGTTCCCTTCTTTATCTACGCCCACGGGATCTGACAAGTACACGTTTCCCTTATGCTTCTTATTGCTGCGGATCAGCATCAGTATCTCGTTTTCAATGCATCGCGCCGTATATGTAGCCAGCTGCGTACCTTTTCCGTCTTTGTACGTGTCGATCGCCTTGATCAGCCCGATGCTCCCCACAGAAATCAGATCGTCCGTTTCCGCCGCTCCGCTGTATTTCTTTACGATATGCGCCACGAGCCGCATATTGTGCCTTACAAGCATATCTTTCGCCGCTTTATCCCCCTCTCGCGCCAGGCGCAGATATTTCGCTTCGTCTTCCGCGGACAACGGTTTCGGGAATGAACTCTTTCCCCCGATCGCTCCCGTGAAAAACAATAATTTCCCCAATATCGCACATAAAAAATCAAACAGCATGGCTTTCCTCCTTTCTATACGGTCACCATTACTATATGATTTTCGCGGCTTGTACCATGCCCCTCTTGCCGTTTTCAGCCTGTCCCTTTTTTTCTTTGCCGTCGCTCTCCTCCTTTTTACCGCCATTTCCAGCAGGATCGCGTCCAATATCTGCTTGCTTCAGCTACGCAAAAACCGAAGTCAAAAGTTTCTGCACTCTTGTTCCGACCGAACAACAACTGTTTTGCGGATAATATATTCCGACTCCGCCGATCGGGATACAATGCACCTTTACCCGATATTTATAACGATAGTAAAAAATCAAGCGTCCGCCGGAGCAGCATTGCTCCGGCGGACGCTTTTTCTTTTTTCAGTTTCTGTTTTTTCAGATGCGGCCGAATTCATGCCTGCACGTTGAACTTTTTGATCGCTTCGTACGTTTCCCGGCTGATCAAATGCTCCATTCTGCAGGCGTCGGCTTCGGCTGTGGCCTTATCGACACCAAGTCTCACCAGAAAAGCTGTCAGCACTTTATGCTTTTCAAATATCTGTTCCGCATAAGCAACTCCGCTCTCCGTCAGATGAATATGATTGTCTATGATGTTCACATATCCCTTTGCCGTCAGTATGCGCATCGCTTTCGTCACCGCGGGCTTGGACACATTCAGCTCCCGCGCCACTTCCACAGAATGCACATCCTGCTGCCGCGCGGATAACCTCAATATCGCTTCTAAATAATCTTCTCCCGATTCGTTATCGATCATTCTCTCTCCTCCGCATTCGGCTTGCTTTCGCACTTCTTCGGATCCAGCAAAACATTGCAATCGACCGTCTTCCTTAAAAGGCGCGTCAGATCCAGTATATCTTCCTCTCCCAACACGTCGACATATAAATCAAAGTATTTCAGCAAAAAGTTATACTTCTCCTGCAATGCGAGCCGCCCGGAATCCGTCAGCATCACGTCCATTTTTCTGCGATCATCCGACGCGATCTCCATTTCGACATATCCCTTCCCGCGCAATGCACGCAAAATATTCGCCGCCCGCGCCCTGCTTACCTGCAAATTATCGCTGATCTGCGAAGGAGTCACGCGGTCATAACCGCAGGTATTCAGATACCACAGCGCCGCTGTTTCTCCTTCCACAAATTCCTGTAAATGACTGATGATGTCCATTTTCGTCATCCGCCATAATTCGCGGATCAGGCCATCCCTCACTTCTCTCTTATCCATTTCTGCGAATTCCTCCGCTCATTCGTTGGATTTCAATGACTCCGCCATGTTGATTTTGTTCAGCTTTATCAGCATGAATGCGTACACCAGCACCGCAAACGCCAGCGTAAGCAAAAACGCCCACAAGTAGCTCCATCCGCTGATTACTCTGCCAAACATCATCGTAACACTGTTGACCCTGTCTATGATAAACAAATGCAACAACATTCCCAGCAGCAGCCCCAGCAACGTCCCGGCTATCGTCAGAATCGCGCTTTCGCGGTAAATATATCCCGCGACTTCCCATTTTTTGTAACCAAGCACCCGTAACGTCGCAATTTCACGCCTGCGTTCTTCTATATTGATGTTCGTAAGATTGTACAGTACGATCGCGGCAAGCGCTCCTGCACTGATCACCAGGATCGCTATGACAAGTCCCATCGTCGAACTCAGCCCTTCCATCGTTTCCTGCGAAGAGTACGTAAATTCTACACTCTGCACTTCCACGCCCGATGTGTCGTTTTCCGACAAAATATTCTTCGTCAGTTCCTCCGTTTCACTCTCCGCTATGCCCGATTTGACCAGAACCGTATTGTGCGCCGGCATCGTTCCGAACAGCGATTCGTAAGCCGCTTTGCCGATATATGCATAGCTCCCCGTATAATTTTCACAGACCGCGCTGACTTTCACTTCCACCGTATTTGTCCCGGAATGGTTGTAATACAAAGTATCTCCCGCTTTGATCCCGTATACGATCGCTATGTTCTCCGGCAATACGATCGAATTGCCCGCTTCCTGTACCGTCTCTATTATAGCAGAATTTTCCCGTTCATGCAAGCTGACAAACGAATTAAATTGTGCATTGTTTTCCACAACATACAAGTCTACCGTTTCACTGGATACTCCGCTGCCTTCCCCGAAAATAAGTCTGCCGCTCTCCATATAAACAGGTAAATATCTCTCGCCTTCCTGCGAAGCATCGCCGATAAATTCACGAAGCGCTCCGTCTGCTTCCGATAAGTCACCCGTGTACTCGATCACCGTATCGTATAACAGCACTTTCCCGTATTGCAGTTCCGTAACCGCATTCACCGAATCGTTTAACCCGAACCCTGTCAGAATCAATGCCGTACAACCCATGACCGATATGATCGTCAGGATCATGTTCTTTTTATATCGGAAAATATTGCGCAATGTCGCTTTCCACTTGAACTTCAGCGGCTTCCAGATAAAACCGATCCTTTCCAGCAAAATGCGCTTGCCCGGTTTCGGAGCTTTCGGCTGCATCAGGTTGGAAGGCTTTTCTTTCAAAGATGTGCGGCACGCTCCCCATGTCACGAGAATCGTTCCCAACAAGGCAACACCGAATACCACCACCGCAAACACCCAACTGAATCCCAGTGACAGCGCCGGCAGCTGATACATCGTCTGATAAGCCTGCCAAAATACCGACGGCAAAAGCGCAAACCCGCACAAAATACCGCCTACACATCCGATGATACTTGCCAGACAACAATAAATCAGATATTTGCTCATGATCCTGCCGCGGCTGTAACCCAATGCTTTGAAAGTTCCGATCTGCATTCTGTCTTCTTCGACCATACGCGTCATAGACGTCAGCGCAACCAGAGCCGCTACCAGAATAAAGAACACAGGGAATATACCCGCTATGTTTTCCACTTTCTCCGCATTCAGGTCAAAACTGACATAGCTGACATTCGTACTCGCCCGATCCAGAACATACCACTGCGCATCCGGCAGACTTTCCAGCATTTCCTTCTGATCTTCCGTCAGCATCCCGCCAAATTTATCCGCCAATTCACGCAGCCTCCCGACCGTCTCGTTCAGCTTATCGCTCTGCGTTTCGCCTATCTCTTCAAGTTCGTCCGTCTTTTCCAGTACGTAGCTTTTGTAATCATCATGAAAACGTTTGTACTCGTCTGCTCCCGCTATCTTTACCCAGCAATCCGTACATATGATCCCTTCATTAACTTCTTCATTTGATCCTGTATTTGCTTCTCCAAGAAACTGATTCAGATAAGAAAATATACTTCCTTCTTTTTGCAGATCATACATATCCTCCGAATACCCGTACACAACGGTGCCGATCGCCCCCGTACCGAGCGAGGTCGTTTCGCGTCCGTCCAGGTAATAAAAATCGGGCGATGACACAATCCCCACCACTTCAAATGTCGTTTGTTTATAGACATCACCGTACGTCGCTTCGTCTGTATTCAAAGTAAATTCAGTACCGATCCGTACATTTTCAAATTTATTCGTCGAACGGATCACCACAACCTGATTCGTGCCTTTTTCCGGAAGCTTTCCCTCTACCAATGTCAATGTATTCAGATATCCGCTGTCCAGATCCAGCCCGATAAACCTTCCGACTAAATCTTTCCCGTTCACCGCGATCTCCGCATCCGTCGAAATAACCGCGGTCACATCCTCGACCGCATCCGAATTTTTGAGCGCTTCCACGTCATCCTGCGTCAAACCCAGCGTTCCCTTGACCGTCACGTCCGACGCATTCATTTCCGTATAATAGTCGTCCATTGTGTTCTTCATGTCCGGCGTCGCCTGCATCACCCCGATCAGAAATCCCACTCCCAACGCTATGATCGCCATGATCGCAATAAATCTGCCAAATCCCGTCGTGAACTCTTTCGCTATGTTTTTATTGAATTTTCTCATGACTGCATTTCCTCCCGGCTGTACGTTTGTACCTTACCACTCGATCACCGACACATCCGCAGGATTTTCATTCACTTCTTCCGCCGATACTTTCCCGTTCTTTATATGGATCACCCTGTCCGCCATCTGCGTGATCGCCTGGTTGTGCGTAATAACAATCACCGTCTTCTTGTTGTTGCGGCATACATCATGCAAAAGTTTTAAAATACTTTTCCCCGTTTCATAGTCCAGCGCTCCCGTCGGTTCATCACACAGCAACAACTTCGGGTTCTTTGCGATCGCCCGCGCGATCGATACTCTCTGCTGCTCCCCGCCCGATAACTGCGCAGGAAAATTGTTCATCCTGTCACCCAGCCCTACATTCCTGAGCGTCTCTTCCGCATCCAACGGATTTTTACAGATCTCCGACGCGATCTCCACATTCTCCTTCGCCGTCAAGTTCTGGATCAGATTATAAAACTGAAACACAAACCCGACATCATACCTCCTGTAATCCGTCAGCTTCTTTTCGTTGAATGCGCTCACTTCCACTCCGTCCACATATATCTTGCCGCCGCTCACTTCATCCATTCCGCCCAACATATTCAACACCGTCGTCTTCCCTGCTCCGCTCGGCCCCACAATCACGCAGAATTCGCCTTCACCTATAGAAAAACTTACGCCGTCTGCCGCCTTGATCTTATTGCTTCCCATCGTGTAAACCTTTGTTACATCCTGAAATTCCACAAACTGCATAACGTCCTCCTGTCATACCCGGTCATGTTTTGTAATACCGAGTAATTTTTTATTATGACAATAGTGCAAATAATTTCTACTGCTAACTATCTACGCTACTATTATACCGCCTTCTCATACAAATTGTCAAGAGTAGCCGTGTTAATTTTTCGTGAAAAAAATTAAATCACGTTGCACCGTTTTATCACATTCCGTCCGACTTTCTTCAATCCTTTTCTCCTTCCGAAACCCAATGGTGTTTCCATCTCCTTTCTTGCGCTGCCGTTTTCAGTTGTTTAACATGAATACATCGCGGCTGCATCCCTTATCCCGACCGAAAAAACATTTAAAAATGTCCGTTTTGAAAAACGGGAAAAACGGCAGCGAGCAAAAGCGTAAATAATGCGTTTTGCTCTCTGCCGTTTCATTGAATCCAAACGACTGATTCTGTTGCTTCGATTATCAACGTTTACATTCAGGCACGATCGTCGCGTCTGTTCGTAAAGCGAAGAATACCGTTTGCAAAAACAGTGTAGACAATCAGCCAGATAGCAGCCAATGCTATGATCACATAGGTAATGATCGCACCTACGCTTCGATCGCCCATAAAGATCGCCGAAACAAGGTTGAAATTGAATATACCATACAATCCCCAGTTCACCGCTCCGAGCAGGACAAGAATGTACGAAACAATATTGGCAATAAACATTCTGCTTTTACCTCCTGCAATCAGTATGCGCAGATAATTTCCCCTTATTCATACCGAAAACCTTTTCTTCTCTCAACCTTTCCGCTCCCCTTACAAACCTCACTCCAAAACAAATAAAACAATTTAATTTTTTTAAGATTCTTCGCCTTTCCGTTATAAAAAACGCCTTTTCTGCGCATACTCGATGTATAATTCTCCGACGGAGGAACGCATTATGCCGAAAAGAAAAAAAGAAAAAATCAAAACACTTACCGAAGAACAATACAACCAATACCTGATGGCGCTCAAAGACGAACGCCCTACAATGCTGATCGATAAGAACGGAAAACGCACGCCTCAAAAATAAGAGACGGACAGACCTGCAAGAAACGGATGCATAACGTATCCTTTCAACCTGTTTGCAGGCACAAACTTTGTTTTCCTTTCAGACAAAATCAGCGCCCGAAAAAATTCGGGCGCTGATTTTGTCGTATTTCATTTTTGACGGCGCGGCAGACAACGTCATTTGCTTGCCCCGCCATTCTTACATTACTGCGCAAACTGCGAATTGTAAAGATTATAGTAAAAGCCTTTTTTCTCCATCAACTGTGCATGGGTACCCTGCTCGATCACGGAACCTTCATTCATGACCAGAATCAGATCCGCATCGAGAATGGTAGAAAGACGATGCGCCACAATAAAGGACGTCCTGCCCTGCATAATCTTTTTAAACGCTTTCTGGATTCGCATTTCCGTCATGGTATCGATGTTTGAAGTCGCTTCGTCCAGAATCAGCATCGGCGGATCCGCCAGCATAACGCGCGCAATGCACAAAAGCTGTCGCTCTCCCTGCGATATATTGACGTTCCCCGTCAGAACCGTATCGTAACCTTTCTCCAGATTCCGGATAAAAAAGTCACAATACGCCGCTTTTGCCGCCGCTTCCACCTGCTCGCGCGATGCATCTTCATTGCCGTATGAAATATTCCACGCTACCGTCTCCCCGGCAAGAAAACTCTCCTGCAAAACCATGCCGAACATTTTTCGGTATTCATCCAGCGGGATCGTTTTTGCATCAATACCGTCTACCAAAATCCTGCCGCTGTCCAGATCATAAAAGCGCATGAGCAGATTGATCAGCGTCGTTTTGCCGCATCCCGTCGGACCGACGATCGCGATCTTGCTGCCTGCCTTCACATCCACATTCAGATTTTCGATCAGTTTGCGCGTAGGATCGTACGAAAAACACGCATTCTCGATCCGTATATCCCCGCGCACTTTTTCAATACGGTTTTCTCCGTCCAATTTTTCACTCGGCTCGTCCACCACTTCAAATACCCGCGCCGCCGACGCAAAGGCATTCTGCAACTGTGTGATCACGTTTGAAATTTCATTGAAAGGCTTCGTATACTGGTTCGCATAACTCAAAAAGACCGAAAGCATACCGACCGTGAATCCGCTCAGTGTCAGCGCACCCAACTCTAAGACACCGCCCGACTCCGCACTCAGAATACAGAATATCGCGCCCAAAACACCGACGACCGCATAAATCACGGCATTCACAAAACGCGTGCTCGGGTTGGTCAGCGCCGAATAATACTGCGCTCTCCAACCGATATCATACAGCCGCGCATCGATCTCGTCAAACTTATCGCAGGACGCGCGCTCTTCGTTGAACAATATGACCGTCTTCTGCCCGCCCAGCATCTCCTTGACATGCGCTGCCAGTTCACCTTGCACTCGCACTTGTTTTGTAAAACTCTTGAATGTGCGCTTGGTTATGAACGCCGCCACAAATAAGGATAACGGAGTCAGGATCACCACGACCAGAGCAATCAGATAGTTGATCACAAACATGACCACCAAAGTCGCCAATATCGTCATGACTCCCGTAAACAACTGCGCCACTCCCTGCAAAAGGCCGTCCGAAACAATGTCCACGTCCGTCACTACCCGCGCCATCACATCGCCCTGCGCATGCGTATCGATGTATTTTATTCGCGATCCTGTCAGACTCTGAAACGCATCGCGCCGCAGATCCCTCACCAGCTTATAACAAAGGCTGTTGACGCAATTTCCAAGCAACTTCTGCGACAAAGACGCCAACAAAACGCACAACGCAAACCCGACAACCAGGATCCACACTTTTTCAAACAGTTCGCTCTCTTCAAACATGGCATCGATCGCCCAGCCCGACAAAACAGGCCCAACCAACACAAATGCCACGTACAATATACTGAATATCACCGCTCCCACAACGTAACCGCTGTAAGGTTTGACATAGGTCAACAGCCGATGCGTGATCCCGCGTTTGAACTTCTTTTTGGATAAATCTTTGCCCATACTTACGCCCTCGTCTGCGAATCGCATATTTCACGATAAAGCGGACAATTCTCATACAATTGCGCATGCTTTCCGCTCCCTGCGATTTTCCCGTCTTCCATGACATAAATCACATCCGCATTTTTGATCGATGATGCCCTTTGCGAAATAATGATCGTCGTAAGATCTTTCAATTCGGAAATGTTTTTACGCACCTTTGCATCCGTCGCAAAATCCAGCGCCGAACAGCTGTCATCCAAAATCAGGATCGCGGGTTTCCCGACAACGGCGCGCGCGATCGTCAGCCGCTGTCGCTGTCCGCCCGAAAAATTTTTCCCTGATTCCGTTACAGGCTGATCCAGTCCGCCTTTTTCCGTGATAAAATCATATGCACACGCCGTTTTTAACGCCTCATTCATCTCTTCATCCGTCGCGTCCTGTTTGCCCCATCGCAGATTGGATCGGACTGTCCCCGAAAACAGCGCTGCACTCTGCGGCACTACCCCAAACAGCTGACGCAATTCATGCATACGATATTCCTTTACGTCTTTTCCGAAAATTTTTACCCTTCCACAACTCGCATCGTATAGCCGCGGCATCAGATTCACAAGCGTACTCTTGCCGCTGCCCGTACCGCCGATCACGCCGACCGTAGCTCCGCGCGGGATCGAAAGACTTACATCCGACAAAGAATATTGCTCTGTGCCCGCATAGGAAAAACTTACACCATCCATTTCCACCGCCAGCTGCGAAAAATCTGCCTGTGCATCCCCGGTTTCCGCAATACTCGACTTCATATCCAACACTTCGCTGACCCGATTCATCGATGCGTATGCCTTCGTAAAGAGCGATATAAGATTGGAAATGACGATCATCGCATTCAGGATCTG
>QAKO01000047.1 GCA_003343765.1 Bacillota bacterium
AAAGGTTACAAACGCGGCGACAAGGTACTGCGGTTTGCGCAGGTAAAAGTGACGTCGTGAATAAAAAAAGTCAAAACGGGGCGAAAGCCGTTTAAAAATAAAAAAAATCCAAATTAGTTAATATCTTTTTCAGGATAGAAGGAGTATATATTATGGGAAAAGTCATTGGTATTGATTTAGGGACAACGAACTCATGTGTAGCCGTTATGGAAGGCGGCGAAGCGGTGGTAATTCCCAATCCGGAAGGAGCGCGCACAACGCCTTCTGTTGTGGCGTTCCAGAAAGACGGGCAGAGAATAGTGGGGCAGGTAGCGAAGCGTCAGGCGGTAGCGAATCCTGACCGTACGGTTATATCGATCAAGCGCCATATGGGCAGTGATTATAAAGTAGACATCGACGGCAAGAAGTATTCGCCGCAGGAGATTTCGGCGATGATTCTTGCGAAGCTGAAGGCAGATGCGGAGAGTTATCTTGGCAGCAAAGTGACGGATGCGGTTATCACATGTCCTGCATACTTTACGGACAGCCAGCGTCAGGCGACGAAGGACGCGGGCAAGATCGCAGGGCTGAACGTTCTGCGTATCATCAACGAACCGACGGCGGCAGCGCTTGCGTACGGTTTGGATAAAGATTCGACCAACCACAAAGTCATGATTTATGACTTGGGCGGCGGCACGTTCGATGTATCGATTTTGGAGATCGGTGACGGCGTATTCGAAGTTCTTGCGACGAACGGCAACAACATGCTGGGCGGCGATGATTTTGATAAGCGCATCATGGATTATCTGGTAGACGAATTCAAGAGCAAGGAAGGCATTGATCTTTCGAAAGACAAGATGGCGATGCAGCGTCTGAAAGAGGCGGCGGAGAAAGCGAAGATCGAACTTTCGGGCATGACGACGACGAACATCAACCTGCCGTTCATCACGGCGACGGCGGAAGGGCCGAAGCATTTGGACGTAGACCTTACGCGTCAGAAATTCGATGCTTTGACGGCGGACTTGGTCGAGAAGACGAGCGAGCCGATGCGTCTTGCGATGAAAGATGCGGGTCTTTCGTACAGCGATATTGACAAAGTGATTCTGGTCGGCGGGTCAACGCGTATTCCTGCGGTCGTAGAGAAAGTGAAGCAGATCACGGGCAAAGAGCCGTTCAAGGGTATCAACCCGGACGAATGTGTTGCGATCGGTGCGGCGATTCAGGGCGGTGTATTGTCGGGCGAAGTCAAAGACGTATTGCTTCTGGACGTTATGCCTTTGTCGTTGGGTATTGAAACGCTGGGCGGCGTGTTCACGAAGCTGATCGAGCGTAACACGACGATTCCTGCAAAGAAATCGCAGGTATTCTCGACGGCGGCGGATAACCAGACGCAGGTTGACATTCATATTTTGCAGGGCGAGCGTGAATTTGCGAAGGATAACAAGACGCTCGGCAGATTTGAACTGACGGGTATTCCTCCGGCACCGCGCGGAGTACCGCAGATCGAAGTTACGTTCGATGTGGATGCGAACGGTATCGTACACGTGACGGCGAAAGATCTCGGCACGCAGAAGAGTACGGATATCACGATCACGTCGAGTACGAATCTTTCGGAAGCGGATATTGACAAAGCGGTTAAAGAAGCGGAGCAGTACGCGGAAGAAGATAAGAAGCGTAAAGAGAAAGTTGACAATAAGAACAAGCTGGACGGCATGATCTTCACGGTTGAGAAGTCGATCAATGAATTGGGCGACAAACTTTCTGCGGAAGACAAGGCGCAGTTGGAAGAGCTTGTGAAGAATGCGAAAGAAGAGCTTGCATCTGACGATGACGATCGTATCAAAGCGGCTACGGAAAAACTTACGAACGAGAGCCAGCAGATCTTTGCGAAGATCTACCAGCAGACGGCGGGCGCGCAGGGCAATCCTGGTGCGAACGGAAACGGCGACGATACTGAATTCCATCAGCAGTAATTGGGTAGAGAAAGCCGTAAAAATCTGAACGATAGAAAGAGCGATAATGCCGTGAATTTTCACGGCATTACTGCACATACGGGCGGAAACGTGGCATACGTGATGCTGTTTTTGATAAAAAAACGGCATCACGTATGCAAGAAATGACTGCAAGGGGCATAAGTTTTTAAGGACAGGAGCAGGTGCGAAATGGCAGATAAAAATTATTACGAGATACTCGGCGTAGACAGGAAAGCGACGGAGGCGGACATTAAATCCGCGTACCGCAAGCTGGTCAAGATGTACCACCCCGACCTGCATCCGAACGATGCGAATGCGGCGGCGAAGTTCAAGGAAGTCAACGAAGCGAACGAGGTATTGTCTGATCCGCAGAAGCGTGCGGCGTATGATTACGAACTGGATCATCCGGGGATGCGCGGCGGAGCGGGCGGATTTTCGGGTTTTGGCGGAGCGGGCGGATTTTCGGGCTTCGGCGGATTCAGCGATATATTCAACGATATTTTTTCGGGTTTCGGAGGCGGCGGAGCGCAGCAGACAGCGGCGGCGCAGGGTGAAGACATCACGAAGGAAGTGGTGCTGAGCTTTTTGGATGCGGCGAAAGGCTGTACGAAAGAAGTGCGGTATTACCGTAACGAACCTTGTCCGACCTGTAAAGGAACGGGCGCGAAGAACGGTACGGCATATAAGACGTGCGACAAGTGCGGCGGATCGGGTCAGGTGCGATATACGCAGGATACTTTGTTCGGAAGGACGATCCGTATGGCAACGTGCGACGCTTGCGGCGGAACGGGCAAGAAGATCACGGATATGTGTCCCGATTGTAAAGGAAAGGGATATGTCCGCAAGGAAACGGTGGTCACGCTGAACATTCCAGCAGGGGCAGACACGAACAGTTATATCCGAAAGAAAGGATTCGGGCAGGCTTCGGCGCGAGGGGGTGTTCCCGGCGATCTGATCGTGATATTCCGCGTCGAGCCGCATAAGATATTCAAGCGCAAAGACAAAGATTTGTATATAGAATTGCCGATATCTTACAAGACGGCGGTTTTGGGCGGAAAGATTCGCGTACCGGGAATCGACGATACGTTTGAATATCTGATTCCCGAAGGAACGCAGAGCGGCACGGTATTCTGTGTGCGGGGCAAAGGTCTGAAAACGCGGGTCGGAACGGGAAATATGTACATTACCGTACAGGTGGAAGTGCCTACAAAGCTAACGCGCGATCAGAAAAAGGCGCTGGAAGAACTGGACGGACAGTTTGACATCAAGCAAACGGCGAAGATGCGCACTTTCAAAGACAATATGCAAGCAATGTACGGCGTAGATCCGTATAAGAATTAATAAAAAATCGGATGTTTTCGATAATGAAAACATCCGATTTTTTATTATTAATTTTTCGTAATACCTAAAATTACATCTGCGGAAACATCAAGAAAAATACAAAGTTTTGCCAGAGTGTCCAAAGCAGGAAAGACATCTTTGTTCATGTATGCAGATATGGTTTTTTCAGAAACACCGACGGCATAACCAATTTCTTTTTGTTTAAAATGGCTTTTTTGAATTGCTTCTCGTAATCTTGTTTGGATATTTCTCAATTCAAGTCTGGTGTTAAGCTGTTTCATTTCAAAAACTCCTTTTGGTTGCATCTGTCAGTTTCATGACATTATAAGATAAACAAAAGAAAAGTTTTTGAAATCGTCTAACAGGACAATATTTATTTAAAAAATTAACTGCTTTTGCAAAAGGTTCTGCGTTTGCAGTTGATTCTTTCTTAAAAATAATTAATTTTTCGTGACGCCTAAAATAAAGTCCGCGGAAACATCGAGAAAAATACAAAGTTTTGCCAGAGTGTCCAAAGCAGGGAATACATCTTTATTCATGTACTTTGATACGGTTTGCTCGCATACTCCGATCGCTTGTGCGATATCACGTTGCGAATAGGGGCTGAGCTGAATTGCTTCCCGAAGCCGTTTTTGAATGTCCTTCATTTCAATATCCATGTTTTCCATATTAAAATAATCGCATAATATGCGATAAATTGCTGGATATTAGTATATTGTGCAAGTTTTTTTTTGATTTATAAAATAATTTGCTTGACAAAATTTGAAGCAAGTCATTATAATTAAAGTATCGTATAATGTGCAAGTTTTTATATATTAAAAGCGGATAATTTTTTTTAAAGAGTGGGAGAAGATGACAGAGGAAGAATTATTAAAAATCTATGAAGATATCTATTTGTATTTAAAGCAAAAGAGCATCCACGAATTGCGATCCTACGGGCGCGCATTCTGTGTAAAGTCGCCGTCTTCATATAAAAAGCACGATCTGATCATGTGTATTATCCGTATCGGGTCGGGAGAAGAGAGCGCACCTGCAAGAAGCATCAGAGGGGCGCGTCCGAAAATGCAGGAAGTTGCAGCGGAAGATATAAAGCGTCTGAAAAATATGTTTTTAGGCGAAGAAAATACGAATGTACAGGTGGAAAACGATCTTTCGGCGAGCGGCGATGAAGCGCAAAATTTGGCGGAAGATTGTGTTCAGACTTCAGCGGAACAGAATAATTCCCCTAAATTTTCGCTGTCCGATCTGATAGACGGAGAATATCAGTTTCACGGCACTTTGAAGATCGAAGGAAAAAGTATTTGCATTAAGCTGGAATCGGCAGAATAAGTTTTTGCCCGCGCCGCAATTTTGCGGCGCGGGTTTTGCAATTTATAACATTTTAAAACGGAATTTGCCGTTGCCAATACAAAATTTTGTCAAATCATTGGTTCTTTCCCGTAAAAATTCGCAAAAAAATAAAAAATGCAGAAAAATTCGTGCAAGGGGAGAAATATGGGGCAATCGTATTTGTCTGTAAAGCGGTTGACGAATCCCGCAAAAACGAGTACAATATTAGAAGATAAAAAAGTTTGCGGCGGATATAAGCCCCGAAAAGGAAAGACGGATGAAATTTATCGAATTTACGGTACATACAACGACGGAAGGCAGTGAACTGATTGCCGATATTTTCTGGAATTACACGAATTATGGCGTGACCGTATGCGATGTGAACGACATCATCGCATTGCAGAGCGACAAGCGCACGTTCTGGGATTATATGGACGACGATCTCATAAAAGGTCAGTCGGACGTTCTGGTAAAATGTTTCCTGCCTTTGGACATTGCGGATGAAAATATCCGTTCCATTCTTTCGGATATCGATCTTTTAAAGGAACGCAGTGCGGGTATTTTTTCGCTCGGTACACTGGAAACGAGCCGCCGCGAAATCGAAGGGGACGATTGGATCGACGTCTGGAAAAAACATTTCCGCCCCTTACACATCGGCGGCAAAGTCGTCATTTGTCCCGAGTGGATCGCCTACGAGCCGAAAGACGGAGAAGTTATCGTCAAGCTCGATTCTAACATGGCATTCGGCACGGGCGAACATGAAACCACATCTATGTGCCTGGAACTTTTGCAGGAATATCTCAAAGAAGGGGATACCGTCATCGATGTCGGCTGCGGCAGCGGAATTTTGGGCATTGCGGCACTGAAACTGGGTGCAAAATTCGCGTACATGACAGACATCGATTATGTCGCCGTCAAGAGCGCGACGCACAACAGCGAACTCAACAGCGTGGCAGACCGCGCCAAGATCGATCTTTCCGATCTTCTGGAAAATGCGGACGTGCGCGGCGAAGTTATGACGGCAAACATCACGGCAGATATTCTCTGCAGGTTGTGCGACAGTATTCCCAAAAATCTGAAAGAAGGCGGCACGCTGATTTTAAGCGGAATCATCGAACCCAAACTCGAACAGGTCATTCGCGCTTATGAAGCGGTCGGGCTGACAAAAATCAGGCAGATTCGCAAAGGCGAGTGGTTTGCTCTTGCATTCAAAAAATAATGTAGGCGCATACGTGCGCATTTCGGAATAATTATATGGCAACGATACGCAGATTTTTTACCGAACACGTCGGAAAGGAAGCGATCCTTTCGGGCGACGAATATTCCCACGCAAAGAACGTTTTGCGGCTCAAAGAAGGGGATGAGATCCTGCTTCTGGACGGCAGCGGCAAGGAGTACGACGCGATCATCAACAAAGTGACCAAGGGCGAAATGCTCTGCACGGTGGTGAGCGAGCGGGTATCCGACAAAGAATGCAAGACAAAAATACGCCTGTTGGTCGGCGCGCTCAAAGGGGACAAGACGGAACTTGTCGTACAGAAAGCGACCGAACTTGGGGTTGCGGAGATCGCCGTGTTTTCGTCGCGGTTCTGCTCCGCGTACATGAATGAAAACAAGACGGAGCGGCTCCGCAAAGTCGCGCGCGAAGCGGCAAAACAATGCCTGCGCGCCACCGTTCCCACGGTGGAATATTTCGAAAAATTTGAAGATGCGCTCGATTCCTGCAACGGTTTTGAGAACAAACTCTTTGCCTGCGAATTTGCACAAACGTCCGATCGGAATCTGCACGAACTGCGCGGTTCCTGCGCCCTGGT
>QAKO01000065.1 GCA_003343765.1 Bacillota bacterium
TTTTGCTCCTGCATTATGATATCCTCCGATTGTGTATTCTTTTTCTGACTGGCAGGTCAGCTCTTATTTTACACAATCGGAGTTCTTTTGTCATCTTCATCGGCTTAGCCTCCTTTGAACCCCGCGACTATTGCGGGGTTTTCGTTATACAACAATAAAAAAAGGAAACGGAAACCGTTTCCTTTTTTATTATTTCGCGTATTCAACTCCGCGGAATTCGCGGATGACATTGACTTTGATCTGACCGGGATATTCGAGCTCCTGTTCGATCTTCTTTGCAATGTCTTTGGCAAGGAACAGAGTATGTGCATCGTCGATCTGTTCAGGCTTAACAATGACACGCACTTCGCGGCCTGCCTGGATCGCATAGCTCTTATCGACACCTTTGAACGAAGATGCGATCGATTCCAGCTGCTCCAGACGCTTCACATAGTTTGTACTCGTTTCCCTGCGGGCACCGGGACGTGCTCCCGAAATCGCATCCGCAGCCTGTACAAGAACTGCTTCCACTGTTTTCGGCTCCACATCGCCGTGGTGCGCCAGGATCGCGTTGATCACATTATTGCTTTCTTTATATTTCTTGGCAATGTCCGCACCGATCTGAATGTGCGTTCCTTCCTGTTCATGGTCGACAGCCTTGCCGATGTCGTGCAAAAGCCCGGCACGTTTCGCAAGATTCACATCCAACCCAAGCTCAGCCGCCATGATGCCGGCAAGCTGCGCAACTTCGATCGAATGTTTATATACGTTCTGTCCGTAACTTGTTCTGTATTTGAGCCTGCCCAGCAATTTGATGATTTCCGGATGCAGTCCGAAAATTCCCACTTCAAACATGGCAGCCTCGCCATTCTCTTTGATCTGCTGGTCGAGCTCTTTGCGAACTTTTTCTACCGTTTCTTCGATTCTTGCAGGATGAATACGTCCGTCGCTGATCAGCTTTTCCAAAGCCAGTCGCGCAACTTCCCTGCGTACCGGATCAAACCCGGACAAAATCACAACTTCCGGCGTATCATCGATGATCAGCTCGATCCCCGTCGCATTCTCCAACGCACGGATATTCCTGCCCTCACGCCCGATGATACGCGCTTTCATATCATCGTTCGGCAACGGAACAACCGATACGGTAATTTCAGATGCATGGTCGCTCGCACAGCGCTGGATCGCTAAACTGATGATCTTTTTCGCATTCTGATCCGCTTCATCTTTCGCTTGCTGCTCAATGCTGCGAACCTGCAAGGCAACATCATGCCGCGTTTCTTCCAGTATATTATCCGTCAGCGCTTTCTTCGCTTCTTCGCGCGTCAACTGCGCCACTTTTTCCAATTCCTGCAACATCAGATCATGCTGATGATTGACCTTTTCCTGCATCTTCTTGATCTCGCCTTCCTGGCGGACAAGATTCTTTTGCTGCTGCTCCAACGCATCCGCTTTCTTCTGAAGAGAATCTTCTTTTTTGTCAAGATTGTCTTCTTTCTGCATCAGGCGCTGTTCCGCTTTCTGCAATTCCTGCTTCTTTTCTTTGGTTTCCCGTTCAAACTCGTTTCTTAACTTTAAGTCCTGTTCCTTAGCCTCTAAAATAGCTTCTTTCTTTAATGCCTTTGCGTCATTTTCCGCTTCATCCAGCATTAATTTGATTCTTTGATTTACCTCTCCTACTTTCTTTTCGGTCAGCTTTTTATAAAGCCATCCGCCGACAAAAAAGCAGGCAGCACCAACGGCCACTATAGCGACGGCAAGTACGATCACAACCCATACAGGCGCCGTTCCTGCCAGAAACAGGGAGCTTAAATTCGCTGTAAACATCGAATAGCCTCCTGTACAATGAACTTAAATATAAACTAAGTTTGCGCCCATTTCCGCTCCTTTGTGATACGATCTTCTCTCTTTATCACAAATTTACGAATTTACGCATTCCTATCATTTATACCTATTTAATTATAACGTATTTTTATACAAAAGTCAACGCTATCTTAAAAATTTACGCTCTCTGCATGAAAAAAGTTCCTGCATACATGCAGGAACTTTTCTGTCATAAATTTTCCGTTTCTTCCAGCCACAACGACGCCACTGCATCCGACGGCATACGCCAATCCCCGCGCGGGGATAACGTAACCGAACCTACCTTTACTCCGTCCGGCAGACAGGACCGCTTGAATTGCTGCGAGAAAAAACGCTTATAAAAATTCAAAAGCCATTTTTTCAATACGGGATCGCTGTAAATACCCCGGAATACATTCTTCGCAAGATAAAAAACTTTCGACGGCGGGAAACCCCAACGGATCGCATAATACAAATAAAAATCATGCAATTCATACGGCCCGACCAGTTCTTCCGTCTTCTGCACTATTTTTCCGTCTTCGGGAGGCAGTAATTCAGGACTGATCTCCGTATTCATGATATCCGTCAGCGCTTTTTCTGCCTTGCCTCCCAACCGCTTCGCTTCATGCGCGATCAGAAATTTTACCAGCGTCTTCGGAACACTTGCGTTCACGCCGTACATGGACATATGATCGCCGTTGTACGTCGCCCATCCCAACGCCAGTTCGCTCAGATCCCCCGTACCGATCACCAAGCCGGCATTATCGTTTGCTAGATTCATTAAAACCATCGTACGCATCCGCGCCTGTGCGTTTTCATAGGCCGCATTGTGCACTGATTCGTCATGCCCGATATCTTTAAAATGACGCCGAACCGCTTCCCCGATCGGAACAGTACGGTATGTTACCCCAAGTTCCCGCATCAGACGCAAAGCATTGCTCTTCGTCTTGCTCGTCGTTCCGAAACAAGGCATCGTAACGGCAAGAATATCCTTTCTCTCTTTCTTTAATGCATCAAACGCGCGTACCGTAACAAGCAAAGCAAGCGCACTGTCCAGTCCTCCCGAAATGCCGAGAACCGCCGTTTTTGCCTTTGTATGCTCTAAACGCTTCTTCAGCCCCGATGCCTGCATTGTCAGAATCTGCTCCACGCGCTCAAACAGCTGCGCTTCCCCTTGCGGTACAAACGGAAACCGCGGGAAACTGCGAGTAAGTTCTTTCCAATCAGTCCCTGCAGTGAATCCGACCGACAAATAGCCTTCCACAGATTCCGTATCATAAAATGTATTGATCCTGCGCCGCTCATACGCCAACTTGCTGACATCAATTTCCGATACGGCAAGTCCGCGGCCCGAAAACGGCTCGTTCTCACACAAAAGTTCTCCGTTTTCACAAATCATATTGTGACCGGCGAATACCATGTCCGTCGTCGATTCGCCTTCGCCGGCATCCGCATACACATACCCGCATACCGTCTTTGCCGACTGCGCTTTCACCAACAGTCTGCGATATTCCGCCTTGCCTGCCGTTTCGTCGCTCGCCGACAGGTTTACTATAATATTTGCACCCGCCAAAGCATGCGAAACCGACGGCGGCGCAGGCACCCACAGATCTTCGCAAAGTTCCGCCGCTACCGAAAAATCCGGATCGTCTTTCGAACGCAACACGATCTTCGTGCCGAACGGCACTTCATATCCGCAGAACTCTACCGTCCTGTTTTCGCCTACATACGGCTGAAAATTGCGTTTCTCATAAAACTCGGCATAATTCGGTAAATGCCGTTTCGGTATGAGCGCGATCACCTTCCCGCCGTTTATTGCCGCCGCACAATTGTACAGTACTCCGTCCATCTTGAACGGTACACCGACAAAAATCAGAATATTGTAGTTTTTCGTCTGCGCCGCAACCGCTTCCAGTGCCGACATTGCCCCTTGCAAAAGCACGTCCTGCCCGAAAAGATCACCGCAAGTATAACCGCATACACATAATTCCGGAAATACAAGCAATTCAACCCCTGCCTGCGCCGCTTCTTTACAGCAGTCCAGAATCGATGCGGCATTGAATTTCGTGTCGGCGACCCTGATCAGCGGCGTTGCCGCCGCAGCTTTTATAAACCCGTATTTCATCGGAAATTATTCTTCCTCGTCCTCTTCGTCCTTCTCGTCTGCAGGCTCTTCCTTCTCAGGCTTATATGCCGCACGAATCTTCGATTCGATCTCCTGTGCCTTTTCCGGATTCTTTTTCAGCCATTCGCGCATACGCTCTCTGCCCTGCGCAACCTTTTCCCCGTCATACGAGAACCAGGCACCGCTCTTTAAAATCACGTCGCTAGCGGAGCCGAGGTCGATCAGGCACCCTTCCTGCGAGATTCCTTCCCCGTAAAGGATGTCGAATTCCGCCGTCTTGAACGGAGGCGCAAGTTTGTTTTTCACGATCTTCGCCTTCGTACGGTTTCCCATAATGCCTTCGCTGTCTTTCAGCGCGTCCGCCTTGCGGACGTCAATGCGCACGCTGGCATAGAATTTCAACGCCTTGCCGCCAGGCGTCGTTTCCGGATTCCCGAACATGACACCGACTTTTTCGCGCAGTTGGTTAATAAAAATGACGCACGTATGCGATTTATTGATGATACCCGTCAGTTTACGCAATGCCTGCGACATCAGACGCGCCTGCAGACCGACATGCGAATCGCCCATATCGCCCTCAATTTCTGCCTTCGGCGTCAGAGCCGCAACAGAGTCAATGACGATCAGATCGACCGCTCCGCTGCGAACCAGCGAATCGGTAATATCCAATGCCTGTTCTCCCGTATCCGGTTGGGATACATACAGGTTGTCAAGATCGACTCCCAATTTCTTTGCATAAACGGGATCCAGCGCATGCTCGGCATCCACAAACGCAGCAATGCCGCCCATCTTCTGGATCTGCGCGATCGCGTGAAGCGCAACCGTCGTTTTACCCGAAGATTCCGGCCCGAAAATTTCAATGATCCTGCCGCGCGGAAGCCCGCCGATCCCGAGCGCTATATCCAGCGAAAGACACCCCGTCGGAATCACTTCAATATCCGTGTTGCCTGCCGCATCACCAAGTTTCATTATGGCTCCCTTGCCGTAATGCTTCTCGATCTGCGCCAATACCTGATCCAATGCTTTGAGTTTTTCGTTATCCATGCAAAATCTCTCCGATTATTTTTTTCTTTGTTCACTTGATCTGTTTATATAACAAAAACAATGCCTGCGTGATCGCTCTTTGCGTGATCTCCGACCGCGTCCCCTTGAACATATACTTGTAAACGTAGATCGCTTCTTTTGTCCCCGCCGCTATATAACAAAGCCCAACCGGCTTATTCGTATTGTCGGAAGCAGGCCCCGCAATCCCCGTCGTGGAAAGCACGACAGTACATTCTCCCGTTGCCAACAGTCCCGCCGCCATCTCATAAGCCGTTTCGTCCGAAACGGCGCCCTGCTCTTCCAATGTCCCTGCAAGAACTCCGAGCCGCTTGCGTTTGGACGCATTTTCATAGGCAACGATACTCTCAAAAAGCACATCGCTCACACCGGGAATTTCAATCAGAGATGACGCAACACCTCCGCCCGTAAATGACTCCGCTATACTCAGTTTCTGTCCGCGAAGTTTTAAAAGTTCATACACACGCCTGTTGAGCGGCGTGTCGTCGATCGCATAAACATACTCGTTCAATCCGCCCGTTATGATTCTCTGCGCTTCATCGACCTGCGTCTTTGGCGCGTCGCCGTACAGAATTTCGATCCGGATATCCCCGTCTTTTTCTTCTGTATTGAATTCGACTGCCCCTGCCGACGCTTTCGCTTCTTCCAGAACTTTGCGCAACAGATCTTTAGGCACGCCGCATGCGCGCACATAAGCACTCCCGAACTGAACGGAATACTTTTCTTTCAGATACGGCAGCACCTCACTGCGCACAAGCGCAGCGCCGCTTGCTCCGAACGGCAAACAGAAAAAGATTTTTTTGCCTGTCTCCAGCACCGTTCCCGTAAAAGAACTACCCTTCACAAGATCGCACACTTTTCCGCGCATTTCTGCAAGACGGTCTTCCTCGGAAAACAAAAAAACGTTATCGAAAAAATTCTTGCATTCTATGACCGTCTGCGCAAATTCGTGCACATCGTTATCGCCCAGGATCAGATATTTGTCGATCACAAAGCCGCCGCCAGCCAGAACTTTTGCGCCCTCTTCGAATTCGTCGCCGCAAAATCTTTTTCTTTTGTTCCGTACAACTATACAGACGTTTTTCATTGCTGTTTCTCTTTAAAAACCGCCTTGTTTTTTACAATATATCCCGTACCAGACCAGATCGTCAATACCGCCGCAATCCCAAGCGCAACAATGCCGATTCCGTTCAGCACACGGCTTGCCTGCATTATACCGAAAAAGTCCGCTCCTGCCAAAAGCATTGCGATCGATATATCCTGAAACGTCGTCTTGACTTTCCCGACTTTGTCCGCCGCCAGTACCAGCCCCGTCGATGCCGCTACCATGCGGAATCCGCTCACGATCAGCTCCCGTGCCAGGATCACCGCCACGCAAACGCCAGCATAAATCAAAACCCATTCCGCACTCCAAAGCACCGTCAGAGTTTCCTGACGTACCAAAAGCAGTATAAACGCCGTAGATACCAACACCTTGTCCGCAATCGGATCAAGAAACTTACCAAGATTGGTAACCAGATTGCGCGAACGCGCTATGTGTCCGTCTATAAAATCCGTGCATGCCGCCAATATAAATATAATTGCCGAGATAAAATAATGGTACGGTATGACATCCAGAAAAAAGATCACCGCAAATACGGGTATCAGCAAAATGCGAGATAATGTAATTTTATTGGGCAGATTCATCGTAGTCCTCCGTTTCACCGTACAGATCATAACTGTCCGCTTTTTTTATTCTGACCATGTACCGCTCTCCCTGTTCCGCCTGCGGTGCAAAGAAATATACTTTTCCGTCGATTTCCGGCGCGCTCCAGTACGTCCGCCCCGTAAAACATCCTTTCTCATAATCGATCCCGTCGCACAGAACCTCGACCGTCTTTCCGACATAGCCATGCAGAAACTCTCCCGAAATCCCTTTTTGCACCCGATACAAAGCACGCACTCTGCGTTCCTTTTCTTTGGCAGGAATCTGCCCCTTCAAGCGATACGCCGCCGTCTCCGGCTCCCTCGAATAGGCAAAAAATCCGCAGTTCGTAAGCTTTGCTTCCTTCAGAAATTCCCCGAGCGCTTCCGATTCCTCTTTCGTCTCCGTCGGAAATCCCGCTATAAACGTGGAACGGATCGCGATCCCTTCCACTCGCTCACGCAGTTTTTTGATCAGTTCCAGATATTCCGCCCGCGAACCCTTCCTGTTCATCAGTTTAAGAATACGGTCTTCACTGTGCTGCAAAGGTATATCCAGATATTTAATAAGCTTTTTGTTTTCGGCAAGCTCTTCGATCAGATCTTCCCCGATCACGTCCGGATAGCAGTACAGCAAACGAATCGTCTGAATATTCTCCAACGCCGACAATCGCCTGATCAGCTCTACAAATTTGTTCTCTCCGTACAGATCTTCCCCGTAACGCGTCGTATCCTGCGCCACAAGGATCAGTTCGGACAATTCGCCCAGACTTTCCGCTTCCGCAATAAGCTTTTCCATCGGATAGGAACGGTACCTGCCCCGTATCTTCGGGATCAGACAATATGTGCAATGATTGTTGCATCCGTCCGCAATCTTCAGATACGCATAGTGCAGCGGCGTCGTCAGCGTCCTTTGGCCTTCCCATTCCCGGCCGCTGTGTACCATATTCACTCTGCCCTCTTGATAAGATCGCTCTATCGCTTCGAGCAGCTTGTCCGCATCGTTGCAACCGAGAAATACGTCCGCTTCCGTCAGCGTCGGGAACAGCTCTGCCGAAAATTTCTCCGGCAGACATCCCGTTACTACAATTTTTTCAAGATTCCCGCCCCTGTATGCATCGCAATCCAACACGGTGTCGATCGCTTCCTTTCGCGCAGAATTCAAAAACGCACAGGTGTTCACGATCAGTACGTTCGCCTCGGCCATATCATCCGTGATGCAGTACCCTTTTTCTCGCAAAATACCTAAAAGCCGCTCCGCATCTACACGGTTTTTATCACAACCGAGCGATACCATGCCGAATTTCTTCGTCTCAAGCATTCCTATTCTCCGTAATCACCGTATTTACTGTCAAATTCTTCCTGCGTCAGGAGTACTTTCCGCGCCTTCGCTCCGTCAAACGCCGAAATATAACCCATGTTCTCCATCCACTCTATAATCTTGCCCGCCTTCGGATATCCCACCGAACAACGCCTCTGGATCATCGAAATCGACGCCTGCCCGATCGAAACAACATAACGCAGTGCATCGATGTAAACCGCTTCCACACTGTCGTCGTCCCCGGAATCTCCGCCGCCGGCTCCGCCTTTTTCATTGTTGATATAGTCAGCCACCCGATCGTCAAAATACGCTTCGTTATTGCTCTTGATATAATCGACAACCGCCTCAATCTCAGGGTTCGTAACATAAGCACCCTGCACCCGCTTCGGGAACGTCATGGACGCCGTCCGATACAGCAGATCGCCCTGTCCGAGCAGATTCTCTGCTCCCGATTCATCCAGGATCGTACGGGAATCCACTTCCTGCGTGACTTTCAGCGCTATACGCGTGGGCAGGTTGGATTTGATGACACCCGTGATGACGTTGACCGACGGACGCTGCGTCGCAAGAATCAGATGGATCCCCGCCGCACGCGATTTCTGCGTAAGCCGCTGGATTCTGTCTTCCACATCCTTCTTTGCAACAGACATCAGATCGGCAAGCTCATCGATAATGATCACGATCTTCGGCAACATCTCTTCGTCAGGCTTTAAGCTCGCATTGTATTCGTTGACTTCGCGGACAAGCACGCCGCTGCGCGTCTTTTCCTTGAACAGCGTATACCGCCTTTCCATTTCCACGATTGCCCAGTTCAGCATCGTTACGACCTTTGCCGGATCGTTGATGATCTCATTGATCATCAGGTGCGGAAGTTTATCGTAAATATTGAATTCTACCTGTTTCGGGTCAACCAGTATTATGCGCAGCTCTTCCGGACTGTATTTATACAGCAAACTGATTATAAGCGCGTGCAGGCAGACCGATTTACCGGAGTTGGTTGCACCTGCGACCAAAAGATGCGTCATCTTTACGATATCGCCGCACACCGGTCTGCCTTCGATATCCTTCCCGATACCAAATTCCAGCGAACCGGGCTTTGCGTTCATAAATTCGGAAGAAAGCAGCAAATCTTTCAATCCGACCGTCTCTTTATTCTCGTTCGGAACTTCAATGCTGATAAATCCGCTCTCGTAGTTGATCTGCACATTGATGCCGTCTTTCGCATGCAGACGCATGGCTAGCTCGTTGTTGCAGCCAAGCACGCGCGATGTGGGAATATTCCCCGGAATATTGATCTCATAACGCGTTACGGACGGACCGCGCGTCACTCTTTCCACTTCGCAAGGGATCTTCAAAGCTGCCAACGTCTCTACGATCGTATCCTTGCTCTGCTCCACTTCTTCCGTGTTTACAGAATTTGCCACGTTCGGATAATCGCGCAACAAATCCATAGACGGCGCTTTATATTTAGCATAAACATGCTTGGGACGCGGCTCATCCTTCGCAGGTTCTTCCGCACGTGAAATACGCTCACGTCCCCGCGGTAATCCCGCATTTTCCGGTTCTCGTCTGCTCTGAACCTGATCCATCGCATTCGGGACAACCGATTCTTCCGGCGTATCGTCATCAAAAAGATTCACCGCGGAATCAAAATCTTCCGTGATCGGCTTCAAACCGGATTCTTCCTGTTCCGTTGTATCCGACAGGCGATCCGCACGCCTGCTCTCTTCACTGCGCCGCGGCATTTCCGTATTCCGCATCCGACCGGAAACATCGCCGTCTGAATTCATCTCGGGTGTCTGCGTTTCCCGCGACGGAACTTGTCCGCGAATCTCCGCGCTCTCCCCGCGCGTCATGCGGCCAGTATCCTGCAAATCCGACCCGCTCGCTTCCTGACCTTTGTTTGTTGACATCTCGTCTGCGCCGCGGCGTCCCGGCAAACTCCCGAAACCGACCCTGCGCATTGTCTCCGAAACATCGATATCCTGCTTTTCCGTCCTGCCTGCGTCTGCCTGCTTCCCCGATACAAGAGTATCGCGGCTTTCATGTTCCTCAAATGCCGGACGATACGTTTGCGGTTGCGGACTCTGCGGCACTCCCGCACTGTACGAATTACGCACCTGATCCTGCGAATCTGAAGAAACAGAATGATGTGCAGGCTTTTCTCCGCGTGACGAAAAATCAGTCGGAACATCGTTGCGGTAAAAATCTTCCGGTTTGCGTGTCTGTTCCGTCTGCGATGTCGTGTCTGTAACGATTTTTTTCGGTCGCTCTGAATACGAAATGTTATTTTCCGTGCCGTCCGCATACAGATCCGAATACGTCTGAGCAGGTTTTTCTTCCTTGACCGTCTGCTCGGTCTGCTTTAAATTCTCTTCCTGCGGTTTCGGCGCCGGAGTACGCGGCGTACTCAGTTCATGCCCTTCCGAAAAATTACTGCTTCCCGGAGCGCGGAAATTGTTCGAATACTGCTCACGGCTGATCGCTCCGCGATTCGGGTTGTTAAAATAAGAATCTTTATCAAATATTCCGTTGGAAGTATAACTGCCGAACGGTGCAGGTTCCGCCGCTTTGGACGAACGCGACGGCGAATATGACCCTCCGCCCGAACCGAACCGCTCGTTATACCAACTGTAATCTCCCGAACCTTTGCGGTCCGGATACAAAATGCTGTGGCTTTGCGCATACGGGCTGACCGGCGCACTCTGCGGCTGATTTTTTGACGCTCTGCGTTCCTCTTCCGCCCGACGCGTTTCCTGACGCATTTCACGCTTTGTCTTCATGTCAAACTCGTCGCCGATCGCATACAGCCGCTTAGAACGCGCCGCCGAATTCTCGGACGGCTGTGCATACATCTGCGAGGGCTGTGTTACCGTCTGCTGCGGCTGCGCATACATCTGCGAAGGCTGCACATTCTCCGTCTCCGGTTTCTGCTGCATAGGATCCGCATAATTCAGCGAATACAGCGCAGACGTGTCCGAAGTCGCATAATCAGCCTGCGGCGGTACTTCCGCATGACGCTTCGCCGCCTTCGACGCCGTTTCCGTTGCATAAATCAGATACGCCGTTCCCAAAATCAAAAGGGAAAATATAATATATCCGCCTACGGCAGTCGTCAGCTTTACTACGGGATACACGATCAACCCGATGATCACGCCGCCACCCGTCGTCTGGAAAAAACTGTTTTCCCCTGCTTTGTAACATGCCGACAAATATTCCCCGTAACTGCCGTATACGATCCCGCCTACCGCCGCCGTGATCGTATGCACAAGGCATACCAAAAACACAAACAGCAATACACAGAATACCGCCCTGCGGCGCGGCACTGCCAATTTTTTCCCTGTCAGAAGCACTACTCCGGCATAAATCAACGCCGCAAGAACGGCATACGAACAGTAGCCGAATGCCCCCAAAAGAAATGAACTGATCGCAAAACCTACGTTTCCGAAAATTACATTGCGCGAGATCAGAATCACCAGCGCGATCGCCGCAAATAAAATCAGAACCAGCCCCGCTGTTTCCCGCGTAAATATCCCGTCCTTATCTTTTTTGTTATTCTCCGAGCCTCTTCCCAAGTTATTCAATGCGTTTCTCCCTTCCGCGTTATTTTCTTTTTTCAACGATTTTTAAGCTAAAACCGATATGTTTTTATTATATCATTTTTTTGCTTATAATTCAATTAAAATACAAGATTTTTTTGAAATTTATCGCGCGCGCATATTAAAAAGAATTTCCATTATTTTCTTGCCCGATTTTCGACACCCAAGTCCTTCTCCCTTACCGTCCCATCCCCCCCCGAAGGAACTTTGTCTCTTACCCTCAATTTTCTTAAAAATCAATATACGTCCGCATTCTCACAAATACATTGCCGCAGAATCTTTCACTCTGCGGCATTTATCGTTTTACGGTAACACCAAAAAAAGACAGAAAGAGCCTCCGCAATCCTGCGGAGGCTCTTTCAGAACGCATTACTGCGTTACATATCTTCTTTTTCGTTGCTCCAGGAATACATCTTGCGCAGCTCGGCGCCGACTTCTTCCAGCTGGTGCGAAGCTTCCAATGCACGTTTCGCAATAAAATGCGCACGCCCGTTATTGTTCTCCGCAATCCACTTGCTTGCAAACGTACCGTCCTGAATCTCTTCCAGAACTTTCTTCATCTCTTTCTTCGTGTCTTCCGTTATAATGCGCTTGCCGATTTCATAATCGCCGAATTCCGCCGTATCGGAAATAGAATAACGCATCATAGAGAAACCGCCCTTGTAAATAAGATCCACGATCAGCTTCATCTCATGTATGCATTCAAAATACGCGTTTCTCGGATCGTAACCTGCTTCCACCAGCGTTTCAAAACCTGCTTTCATCAACGCCGTCACGCCGCCGCACAAAACAGCCTGTTCACCGAAAAGGTCTGTTTCCGTTTCGCATTTGAACGTCGTTTCCAAAACCCCCGCACGCGAGCCGCCGATCCCTGCAGCATATCCCAGTGCTACATCCAATGCTTTACCCGTCGCATCCTGATGAATCGCTACCAGGCAAGGCGTTCCTTTCCCCGCAACATACTCGCTGCGCACCGTATGACCCGGAGCCTTCGGCGCAATCATGAATACATCCACATTCGCAGGAGGAATGATCTGCTTGAAATGAATATTGAAACCGTGCGCAAAAGCAAGCGCTTTGCCTTCGGTCAGATTGGGCAGTATGCTCTCTTTATAAATCTTAGCCTGCTTTTCATCCGGCGTCAGGATCATGATAATGTCCGCCGCTTTTGCCGCTTCCGCCGCCGTCATAACTTTCAATCCGGCCTTTTCTGCTTTCGCCCAAGACTTGCTGCCTTCATACAGACCTACTACGACTTTTACTCCGCTCTCTTTCAGGTTCAGAGCATGCGCATGCCCCTGGCTGCCGTAACCGATGATCGCTACTGTTTTGTTCTTCAAAACGTTGATATCGCAATCAGACTGATAATATATTTTTGCCATTGTTGTTTCCTCCGCAAATTGAATTTCCGTTTGTCTGTAATTATTATAGTACCT
>QAKO01000089.1 GCA_003343765.1 Bacillota bacterium
CGCATTGTTCAGCAAAAGTATGGCACACGGTTTATACACCGTCTGGATCGGAACACCTGCGGCGTGATGGTTTTTGCACGCAATGAAGAAGCGGAAAAAGAACTTCTCGCAGCATTTCGGGAGCGCCGCGCGGAAAAATGGTATGAAACTTTGTGTTTCCATTCTTTCAAGGTGATACAGGGTACGTTTACGGCGTATCTTCTGAAAGATGAGAAAAATGCGCGCGTAAAAATATTTGAAAAGCCGCATCCTTCTGCTGAAAAAATCATAACACAGTATTCTGTCCGCAAGAAGATCGGAGAATATTCTCTCGTGGATGTCTGTTTGCACAGCGGAAAGACGCACCAGATCCGTGCGCATCTCGCTTTTTTGGGGAATCCCGTTGTGGGCGATGAAAAGTACGGGGACGAAGCTCTGAATAAAAAGTACCATGTCAAAAGACATATTCTCGTGGCAAAATCCATTGCATTTGAGGGTCTTTCCGCTTTGTCTTATCTGAACGGCAAAAAATTTGTTTCTTCGTTTTGCGCCGAAATGCCGTCTTTGTCTTAACTTTTTATTGTGATTCATTTCTATT
The DNA here is from genome assembly GCA_003343765.1 of Bacillota bacterium. Lineage (GTDB taxonomy): Bacteria > Bacillota > Clostridia > Christensenellales > Borkfalkiaceae > Borkfalkia. The sequence goes on from QAKO01000089.1 coordinate 578, forward strand.
TACTGTATAAATCAGAAAAATAAAAACCGCTACAATTTTGTAGCGGTTTTTATTGATTGTATTTACTTGACTTTTTACGGTAAACATATTAATATATGAACATAAATTAATATGTAAACTATATTTAACGGAGTAAGATATGGAAAATGTTAAGAATTATGATGAAGCGGAGGAGTTGAGCGAGCACAGCGTACTGGCCGGGCGGGCGCGGAAGAACATGCCTGCGGAAGAAACTGTTGTGCAGATGTGTACGGCATTCAAGGCCATCGGAGAACCTTCGCGGATGAAGATATTGTTGGCGCTGATGGAAGGGGAGATGTGTGTATATCACATCGCGGAAGCAGTGGAAGGAAATCAGAGTAATGTTTCGCACCAACTGCGGATACTGAAGGATGCGCGGATCATCCGATCGCGGAGGGAAGGCAAGAATATTTTGTATTCGATAGCGGATGAACACATAGCGAGTATCGTATTGATGAGTAAAGCGCATGTACATTGCGGGGAATAAGGAAAATGGTCAGGAAAATACGGATTGAAGGGTTGGACTGTGCGACCTGTGCAGGAGAATTGGAACGTCGGCTGAACGGGATAGAGGGTGTAAAGGCATCCGTTCATTTTGTGAATCAGACGATACGGTTAGAGTGCAATTCGCAGGAAACGTATCAGAAAGCAGCCGCTGTGATCAACAGTTTTGACGAAGTCAGGATAGCGGAAGAAGAGAATAAGCGTGAAGGCATATGGAAAGCGCATGCGGCGGAATTGGTGCAAGTCATTTTATCGGCAGTATTTCTGATTGCGGGAATCGTTACCGAAAAAGTCGGGGCAGGAAATGCCGCGCTGATTGCAGGTTATGTTTTATATGGGCTTGCGTATCTGATTGTCGGTTGGAAGATTCTGTGGGCGACGGTGAAAAACATAGCGCATGGCAGGATTTTTGATGAGAATTTTCTGATGACGTTGGCAAGTATCGGAGCGATCGTGCTGGGACAGTATGCGGAAGCGGCGGAAGTAATGGTTTTGTATTCGCTTGGAGAGCTTTTGCAGTCGATCGCAGTCGGAGCATCGCGCAAGTCGATCACATCTTTGATGGATCTGAAAACGGAAACGGCGCGTTTATTGACGGATGACGGGGAAAAACTGATTCCGCCGGAGGAGATACGAAGGGGCGATCTTCTGCTGATCAAGGCAGGGGAAAAACTTGCGACGGATGGAATAATTGTGGAAGGCGTTACGACGCTGGACACAAGATCGTTGAGCGGAGAGCCGATGCCGCGTGATGCCGGGGTCGGGGATCTTGTGCTGGGCGGATCGATCAATGTGGGCGGCGTGATCAAAGTACGGGCGGAAAAGGATTATTCGGAAAGTACGGTTGCAAAGATCTTGGATCTTGTAGAAAATTCTTCCGCAAAAAAGGCAAAGAGCGAACAGTTCATTACGAAATTTGCGGGAATTTATACGCCCGTTGTCTGTTTGGCGGCAGTTTTGCTGGCGTTTGCGGTGCCTGCATTTACGGGAGATTATACGGCGAATCTGGGTGACTGGGTCAATAGGGCGCTCGTATTTTTGGTTATTTCCTGCCCGTGTGCGTTGGTTATTTCGGTACCGTTGTCATATTTCAGCGGAATCGGCTTTGCGGCGAAACATGGGATCCTTGTCAAGGGGTCGACAGGATTGGATGCTCTGGCGGATACGAAGATCGCAGCATTCGATAAAACGGGTACGCTTACATACGGCAATTTCAGAATCGGGGAAGTGTATGCGGAAGAGGAAAGACTGCTTGAGATTTTGGCGGCGGCGGAGAAAGGTTCGTCGCACCCGATCGCGGAAGCCTTTTCCGATATCACGACGCGATACAAAGCGGAAAACATTACCGAGCATGCAGGGCTTGGAATTGCCTGTACGATCGAAGGCAAAGAAATCTGGGTCGGTAACGAAAAATGGATGAACGTACATGCGATTTCCGTACAAAAACCCGCGGAGGGAGCGACCTGTGTGTACTGTGCGGAGAAAGGAAAATACCTTGGCTGTGTCACGATCGAAGATCAGATTAAAGAAAATGTAAAGCAAGCAGTTTCCGATTTGCGGAAACAGGGCATTGAAGAATGTTATATGCTGACGGGTGACAACGCGGCGAGAGCGCACAGCGTGGCAGATCAGATAGGGTTGAACGGAGTGTATGCAGAACTTTTGCCGGAAGACAAACTGAATGTGGCAAGAGAACTGAAGACGAAAGGAAAACTGATGTATGCGGGAGACGGGATCAACGATGCGCCCGTATTGATGGAATCGGATGTCGGTATCTCGATGGGCGGAGTCGGAAGCGATGCGGCGATCGAAGCATCGGAAGTGGTCCTGATGCGGGATGATTTGTCGTTGCTGCCTTTGGCGAAAAAGATTGCGCGCAGAACCAAGAGAATCGTGTTGCAGAATATTGTGTTTTCGATTGCGATCAAAATAGTGGTGATGGTGTTGGGCGTTTTCAATCTCATTCCATTGGGATTGGCGGTATTTGCGGATGTCGGGGTCATGATGCTGGCTGTGCTGAATTCGTTCCGTACGCGCATTGAATTCGGCAAACACAATGGAAAAGCTTCCGAAGCGCAAAACGCTTGAATGTTTTTTTAGGACTGTTATTTAAGTGAAAATTACGAGAAGAACGTTTTGAAATAAATCCGACAGGATCCTGAAAATAACAAACGATGCAGTCTTTTGAGTGCTTCTTCGGAACCTGCGGTCTTTATAAATTAAGTATATTAAAAGAGAAATGAGAAGCGCCTTAACAGGAGTCAAGGGCTTCTCATTTTTTGAAATATTTGGAGAAAAAACTTATTGTATGATCTGTAACAGTAATTTATGACATTTTTTTAGAAAATATAAAAAAATCGGAGTTATCTGTTTGCGTTTGTTAAAGACTTGTGATAAAATAAAGATAAATTTATGTGGACAAGGCGCCTTGTCCATTTTCCTTTTGAAAAAGGAAAATGGAGAGGGAATTTTTAGCGGATATTTCGCGCAGAGCGCGACATATACAATTTTTCACTTTTTGGAGGTTTCAGATGGTTGAAAATCAGAATACCGAAGAGCCGAAGATCGAGCAGGAGCCGATCGGGAGCGAAGCGGTAGCGCAGACCAAATACACGGGCTTCCTGGGCAAAGTGGACAACTACTTCGGCATCACGAAGATGAAGTCCAATTTCAAGACGGAAATGCTCGCAGGTTTGACGACGTTCATGACGATGGTTTACATTCTCATGACCAATGCTGGCATGTTCGGTGATCCGTTCAGCTCGGGAGATCTGGTTGCAGGTGCGCAGGTTTTGGGTGTGTCTTACGGAGCGATGTACATCGTGACGGCTCTTTCGGCGATCGTCGGCACGCTTTTGATGGCGTTCCTTGCAAAATTGCCGTTTGCGCAGGCGCCCGGAATGGGATTGAATGCGTTCTTTGTTTATACGATCTGCGTGAATATGCATTACAGCTATGCGAACGCGCTGTTGATCGTGCTTTGCTCGGGCGTATTGTTCCTTATTCTGACGATCGTCGGTGCGCGTAAAGCGATCGTGCGTTCGGTTCCGCAGGCGATCCGCATTGCAATTCCTGCAGGTATCGGTCTGTTCATTGCGTTTGTCGGAATGCAGAATGCGGGGCTTGTTGCATTGGATACAAGCACGAAAGTAACGATGATCTCTTTCAACGTTCTTACGTTTGCAAAGGCAACGGGTGCTCAGATGATCGCGGCAGCAGTATCTGTAATCTCCTTGCTCATGATCGCTATTTTCTCCAAACTGAAAGTAAAAGCGGCTATGGTACTTGGTATCATCGGCAGTGCGATTCTGTATTACATTTTCTGCGGAATCGGTGTGGCGGCCGGATCGACTACCTGCCAGGCTGTATTTGATGGCATTACATTCTCGAATCCGTTGGATGCATTTGTGAGCTTCGGAGAAGAGTCTGTAGGGCAGGTCTTCATCAACGGTTTCAAGGGTATTGAAGCGAACATGATCTTCGATTTCATTGCAGCGTTGGTTGCGTTTGCGATGGTTGATATGTTCGATACGATCGGTACTTTGATGGGAACGTGCCAGGCGGCAGGCAAAGAAAGCGGCCTTCTCGACGATAAGGGAGAAGTGAAAAATATTCAGCGCGCTCTCTTGTGTGATTCGATCGCGACCTGCACGGGTGCAATTTTGGGTACTTCCACGGTTACGACGTTTGTTGAATCTTCGGCAGGTGTTGCAGAAGGCGGCAGGACGGGCTTCACGTCTTTGGTTGTTGCGATTCTGTTTGCGATTGCTATGTTCCTTAGCCCGATCGCGGCTTTGGTTCCTTCCTGTGCGACGGCAGGTGCTTTGATGTATGTCGGCGTTCTGATGATGAGAAACGTAACGGATATCGATTGGAAAGATCCGGCTGCGGCAGTTCCTGCGTTCCTGACCATTTCGATCATGAGCTTTACCTATTCTATTTCGTATGGTATTGCTGCAGGATTTCTTTCCTACACGATCATCAAACTTTGCACGGGCAAAGTTAAGGATATCAGCCCTGTTACGGCAATTCTTTCGCTGGTATTCCTGTTCACGTTCTTGTTCACGCACTAATAGTCGGATCGGAACGTAAAAATAAAAAGCAAAGAGGTCTTTTCTCTGTTTCAAGACGGGGAAAAGATCTCTTTTTTCGTGGTGACCCCGACGAGAATTTGCAAAAGGGTTTGCAAGGCACCTTGTGCGCGAACAGCAGGCGGGAAACGGAAGGAATGGGGCTGAGTAATACCCTCCACCTGCAGTTCTTTCTCCCATGAAATCCCACGAAAAAAGAGAGGTATAAAACCTCTCTTTTTTCGTGGTGACCCCGACGAGAATCGAACTCGTGTTACCGCCGTGAAAGGGCGATGTCTT
>QAKO01000059.1 GCA_003343765.1 Bacillota bacterium
GGATATACGATTTATACGAAGGGCAGTCCCGAAAAGATTCTTGCTCTTTGCGACGTAGCGGAACCCGAACGTCTGAAGATCGAAGAAGCAATCGTCGGATTGCAGAAGAGGGCGCGGCGCGTGCTTGCGTTTGCGCATAAAGATACGGACGCGCGTCCGCTTTCGCGCGAAGACGCCGAAAACGGCATGAAGTTTGACGGATTTGTCGGTATAGCGGATCCGCTCCGTGCGGAGGTAAAAGACGCCGTTCATGCCTGCAAGACAGCGGGTATCGAAGTCAAAATGCTTACGGGCGACAATATTGTTACGGCGACGGCGATCGCAGATGAATTGGGACTGCTCGGCGAAGGAAATATTGCCGTGGAAGCATCGTATCTTGAAAATCTTTCGGATGAAGAATTTTCAAAAGTTCTGCCGAGCGTCCGTGTGATTGCGCGCAGTACGCCGCTTCTGAAAATGCGCGTCGTGAAAGAACTCAAGTCCAAAGGCAACGTCGTCGCGGTGACGGGCGACGGCATCAACGATGCGCCCGCTCTGAAAAATGCGGATGTCGGGATCGCCATGGGGATTTCGGGTACGGAAGTTTCCAAAGAAGCGGCGGACATCGTGCTTTTAAACGATTCCTTTTCGACCATTGTCACGACGGTCAAATGGGGCAGAGGCATTTATGAAAATTTTAAACGCTTCATTCAGTTTCAGCTTACCGTCAATGTCGCGTCTGTTCTGACTGTATTCCTTTGTACCATTTTCGGAATGTTCTGGGAAGGATTTGAATCGCCGTTTTCGGCGCTCGACCTTTTGTGGATCAACATTATCATGGACGGCCCGCCTGCACTCACGCTGGGCTTGGAACCGATCCGCGACGATCTGATGAGCCGTAAGCCCACGGGCAGGACGGAGAGTATTGTCAGCCGTGAAATGCTTTCGCGCATTGCCGTGAACGGCGTATTCGTCTGCCTGGTATGTCTTGCCCAGATGAAATGGAATTTCCTCGGTATCGAATCGGCGGAAATCTCCACGGCTGTATTTACCATGTTTGTGCTTTTCCAGCTGTTCAATGCCTTCAACTGCCGCGAACTCGGTGATAAGAGCATTTTCCCGCATCTTTTGAAAAACAAACTCATGATCGGGGCGTTTGTTGTCGCGTTCGGGTTGCAGATCCTCATCACGCAGTTCGGCGGCGCCGTGTTCGATACCGTTCCGCTGGAATTTATCGACTGGCTCAAAGTATTCGGCATCGCAGTTTCCGTCATCGTGTTGGATGAGATCGTCAAGCTGTTCCGCCGTCTTGCCGCAAAGAAGAAAGTTCGGACAGCGTGATCTCTTTTCTTGAGATTTTCGTTATCTGCCGCGCATCCGCGCGGCAGATATGGTTTTCTTTGCGATTTTTCTGTACTGTTTTCATGTTTCTTCGGATACATTGTAAAGTAAACTGCGACTTGCCTGTTTTGCATTGGAAATTTTCTGGTTTTACAGCCGAAATTTTATGAAAACAGCGGGCGGCGTAAGAAAAATTCTTCCGCCGTCCGCTGTTTTTTTGTATTTACTCTCATTTGTTTCAGGAGAACATTGCTATTTTTATTTTTTTATCCATACTATTATACGATAACCAATGGTTAGTTGTCAAGCAAAAGCTAACTGTTGGTTATATTATAAAGTTATGAGAGCAAACGAAATAAAAGAGAGACTGCGGGAAGAAATTGTCCGCAGCGGAATGACAAAAGCAGAAATTGCAAAGAAAGTGGGAGTATCGCCCGAAATGATCACCCAATACTGTACGACAGGAAAACTGCCGCGCCTGGATACGTTTGCGGCACTCTGTGAGGCTTTGGATGTTTCGGCAAACTATATATTGGGGCTGAAAGATATCTAAAGGGGATAAGTCTGTCCTTCTGTATACGGAGCGCAAGCACTGTCAAAAGTGGTCAGATGGTTTGCGGTGGAACATGGTGCGGAATGTCGTGTGTGCGCGGTCATGGCAAAGCGGTTGATGAGATATTCGGCCGGTTGCCGTATTATATGTGGATCGCATCGGCAGGGGGCTTGATTTTCTTTAAAATGTTCGGATTAAAGAAGGGAAAAGCGCAGGCGGGGGTGCAGTTTTTTGGAAAAAGCACCGTAGTAAGGTTTGAAACAGAAAAGCGGGAGCGGGGAACAAGGTAAAAATTGGTTAGGCTGATTTATAAAAATCGTTGACAGTTTCCGACCTTTCTATTATAATAGTAACAGAATAAAATCGATAAATTTTTATCGAATCATTGCCGCGCAAAGGGGGAAAGCCAAAGCGCGGTTTCGGCGTGTCCGAAAGATCCGTGAGAAGGGGAAGTCGGCGGTATTTTTCAGCGAAAAATACGGCAAAGGCGTGGGCATGCACGAGCAAAAACATATCGAGAGGTGAAAGCTATGGTTCTGAAAGTATGTGTGGGGAGTTCCTGTCATTTGCGCGGTTCGTATGATGTGATCGAGGAGATGAAGCGGCTGATCAAAAAGTACGGGGTAGAAGATAAGATTGATCTGCAGGCTACCTTTTGTGTGGGGAACTGTACAAACGGAGTGAGCGTGCTGGCGGATGAACTGCTGCTGCACAATGCGAATAAAGACAACTGCGAAGAACTGTTTCTGACGCAAGTTTATCCGCTCGTGAAATAATGGCGGAGGGGAAGATATGATCCGGTATCTCGACTTTAAGGATGCGCGCTGCAAGGACTGTTATAAGTGTCTGCGCGAATGTCCCGTAAAAGCGATCAAGGTGGTCGATCATCATGCCAAAATCATAGAGAGCCGCTGTATTTTGTGCGGGCATTGTACCGAAGTATGTCCGCAGAATGCCAAAAGCGTGCATACCGAACGTGCGGAAGTGGAAAAACTGTTGGCTGGGGGGAATGTGGTCGCATCGGTGGCGCCTTCTTTTGTTTCCTCTTTCAATTTGCAGGATTTTTCGGTCATGAAACTTGCGCTGGGCAGGCTCGGGTTTGCCGATGCGGAGGAAACGAGTATCGGTGCGCGGGAAGTTACAGCGCAGTACAAAAAGCTGCTGGAAAGCGGTACATACAAGAATTTTATCACGTCCTGTTGTCCTGCGGTGAATACGATGATCGAGCTGTATTATCCGAAAGCGCTCGATTATCTTGCGCCCGTCGATACGCCCATGATCGCGCATGCAAAAATGATCCGCAAAAAGAGAAAAAATGCGAAAGTCGTATTTATCGGGCCGTGTATCGCCAAGAAAAGGGAAGCGCATGAGAGCGGCGTAGTAGACGGGGTTCTGACGTTTGAAGACCTTGCGTTGATGTTTGCGGATAAGGGCATCGTGCTGGACGAAATCGCCCGACTGCCCGAACACGCGGCGGGCGGTGTGAACCGTGCAAAATATTATCCGATCAGCCGCGGGATTATCAAGTCGTTTGAAAATTATGTGGACGGGTATGAATTTGTCGCGGTAGACGGGGCAAAAAAATGCAAGGAAGTGCTGGAAAACATTGAAAGCCTTTCGGGTATGTTTATTGAGATGAACAGCTGCGATTCGGCGTGCGTGAACGGGCCTTGTTCGTTGGCGTTGAAGGCGGGTGCGCTCAAAGCGAATGCCGATATCCGTAAATATGTCAACAAAGATCTGCAGGAGCATGCGACGGCGGAGTATGTTCCCGAAACGGATCTGGATTTTACCTGTATGCACGAGCGCAGACGCACGGAAGATTTTGTGCCGACCGATCGCCAGTTGCAGGAGATCCTTGCAAAGACGGGCAAGACAAAACCCGAAGACATACTTAATTGCGGAGCGTGCGGCTACGATACCTGTCTGGAAAAGGCATGGGCGGTTGCAAACGGGTATGCAAACATTGAAATGTGTGTACCGTATATGCGTGAACGTGCCGAAAGTATGTCGTACGAGATCATACAGACCAGCCCGAACGGGATCGTGCTTCTTGACAGTGATCTCAATATTATGGAGATCAACAACAAAGCCAAAGAACTTCTGGGGATCCGCGATTATGATATCAAGGGGAAGGGTATTTTCCACTATTTTAATCCGACGGATTTTGTGCTTGCGGTCAACGATCATAAAAACATTTACAACAAAAAGGTTTTTCTGGAAAAGACGGGCAACTATATCGAACTGACGATCATTGTGCTTAAAGACGGAAAGGGAACGTATGCGGTGATGAAAGACATCACGCAGGAAACCAAATCGGAAGCGCAGCTGGACAAAGTGAAGCTGGAAACGCTTGCGACGACGGACGAAGTCATCAAAAAGCAGATGCGTGTGGCGCAGGAGATTGCGTCGTTGCTCGGCGAAACGACGGCAGAAACGAAAGTGGCCCTTTTGAAACTGAAAAAGACTCTGCAGGGCGAAGACGGAGGCAAGTGAGATGGCACTTTGTCTGGAAAGCGGCTATACGTCCTTGAATAAAAAGAACGAAGAACTGTGCGGCGATCGTGTGGAAAGCACGGTCTGCGGCGATTATACGACGCTGGTTCTTGCGGACGGGCTGGGCAGCGGCGTGAAGGCGAATATACTTTCTACACTTACGTCCAAGATTCTGTGCACGATGGTATCCAATGAAATCGACATTGAAGACTGCGTGGAGACGATCTTGTCCAGTTTGCCTGTTTGCAAAGTGCGCGGCGTTGCGTATTCGACATTTTCCGTCATACATATGAACAGCGCGGGGAAAGGATATCTCTTTGAATTTGACAATCCGCAGGCGATCCTGCTCCGCGATTGCAAGAGCCGCGATTTTGCGCGGGAAGAGATGAATGTCCTCGGAAAAACGGTATATAAAACGGCGCTGGATCTGAAAGCGGGCGACATTGTCGTGGTAATGAGCGACGGCGTGATCCATGCAGGCGTCGGAATGACGCTCAATCTCGGGTGGCAGCGTCCGGAAGTCATGGAATTTCTGGACAACAATGTCAAACCGTCTATGAGTGCGCGCGCGGTCGCGTGCCTGTTGGCGGGGGTGTGCAACGATCTGTATCTGGGCGAACCGGGAGACGATACGACAGTCGCTGCCGTAAAAGTGCGCGAAAAACTGAATGTATCGCTGATGATCGGGCCGCCTGTCGACAAATCGAAAGACGATTATTATATTTCCCGTTTTCTCTCGGGTGAAGGAAAAAAAGTGGTTTGCGGGGGTACAAGTTCGCAGATCGTGGCGAGGCACTTAAAGACGACGGTGCGCGCATCCTTCGATTTTCCCGACCGTGATGTTCCGCCCATCGGTTTTATCGACGGGATCGACCTCACGACCGAGGGAGTGCTGACCATGCGCAGACTTCTCGAACTTTCCGAGAAATACGTTTCTCCGAAAGATCTTACGCCCAAGACGTTTACAAAGAAAGACGGAGCGTCTTTGCTGGCGCAGATGCTGTTCGAGGAAGCGACGGATGTGCATTTCTATGTAGGGCAGAGTATCAATGCGGCGCATCAGGGGCTTCCCATTGATATCACGATGAAACTAAAACTGGTGGAAAGCCTGGCGGCAAATCTGAAAAAAATGGGTAAGAACGTTCAGATCGATTATGATTGAGCGGTAAATTGTTTTTCCGCAGCGGAAAAACAATTGCGCACAGAGAATACAGAATGAATTTATACGACGGCGGCCGTGAAAAATAGGAATGCTCTGGTTTTGCCGCCGCTACGGGACAGTCGGCACTTTGCGGGACAGATGTGCGGAATGCCGATTCATGTTCTGAATATGGAAAAGGTAGGTAGAGAATTATGGCTGACAAACGAATTTTTGATACAGCGGTACAAAAGCTGAAATATGAGGTGCTGAAAGCGGTGATCCGCAATGAATACGAACACTGCTATGATAATATTTACATAGATATTCCCAAGGAGATTTCTCCGGGGCCGAAAGCGACGATGCGCTGCTGTATCTATAAAGAGCGCGCCATCGTCCAGGAGCGCATCAAACTGGCGCAGGGCGGCGACAAAAACAATCCGAACGTGGTGGAGGTGATCGATATCGCTTGCGATGAATGTCCGATCGGCGGGATCTTTGTAACGCCTGCCTGCCGCGGCTGTATCGTACATCGCTGCAAGGAGGTCTGTCCGCGCGACGCGATCCAGATCATCGACCATAAAGCGGTCGTCGATAAATCCAAGTGCATCGAATGCGGCAAATGCACGCAGGCATGCCCTTACGGTGCGATCATTGCGCAAAAACGTCCTTGCGTTAACTCCTGCAAAGTCAAGGCGATTTCGGTCGGCGAGGATAGAAAGGCGGTCATCGACAACCAGAAATGTATTTCCTGCGGCGCCTGCGTGTATCAGTGTCCGTTCGGCGCGATCGTGGATAAGTCCATGATCCTGGAAAGCATCGAAATTTTAAAAAATTCGGAAAACAATCAGAAATATAATGTGTATGCGGTCATTGCTCCTTCGATCGTCAGTCAGTTCAAGTATGCGAAGATCGAACAGGTCGTGACGGGTATGCGCAAACTCGGATTCCATCAGGTGGTCGAGGCGGCGCTCGGCGCTGACATCACGCTCTACCATGAGGCGGAAGAATGGAAAGAAAAGGGGATTCTGACAACCTCCTGCTGCCCTTCGTTTGTAATGTTTGTGGAGAAAAATTTCCCCGAACTTGCGAAATACGTAAGTCATTCCGTTTCGCCGATGGTGGAAGCCGCAATGCTCATCAAGCGTACCGACCCGAACGGCAAAGTGATCTTTATCGGGCCTTGCGCGAGCAAGAAGCTGGAATATAAACTTCCGAAAACGCAGGGCGCGATCGATTCCGTGCTTTCGTTTGAAGAGTTGCAGGCGTTTCTCGACGCGCGGCACATCGATGTGGGCAGTCTGGAAGAAACTTCATTGGACAACGCTTCGTTCTACGGCAGGATTTTTGCCAAGAGCGGCGGCATCGCACAAGGCATTGCGGATGTCGCAAAAGAAATGGGCGCAGAGGGCGTTCGCCCGCTCGCCATGAACGGCATCGACGAGTGCCGCGCCGCGCTTACCAAGCTCAAGTTTAACCGCGCAACCGAAAACTTTTTCGAAGGAATGGCTTGCGACGGCGGCTGCCTCAACGGCGCACTGTGTCTCAACCACGGCCCGAAAAATGTGGTGGATGTGGATAAATACGGCGCGTCCGCAAAAGAAAAGACCATCGATAATTCCGTGAAACTCTATAAACTGAGTTTAGGAGAACAAACCAAGTCCGAATAAATGGTTTTTGCGCGTCGGCACATATGTGCCGACGCGCAATTAACATAATTTTTATAGTTTTTTTCTCATTTTTTCTTTGAATGCATTTGAACACATATGTTTCATCATGGCAAAATACGTTCAAATCATAAACTTTCTGTTTTTTTATTTCTCAGCTGTAATTTTTTGAAGTTCCTGCGTTTTCTTTTCCGCAAAGATATAACTTCGTATTCGTTGTAAGCGGATTCGGTCAGTGCGCTTTTTGTTTACGGGATCATCCTTTTCAGCAAATGCTTTTTCTTGTTCAAAAGGGGGAGAAAATGTAAATCGAATTTTATTTTTAGTCGATAAAATGATTCTCCGAATTTGCTGAATAAACAGAATTTTAAAATTTAGTGCCTGTTTCATCCTCTAAGCCAAGAAGATAGTCGGCGCTTACATCAAAAATCTTGCAAAGTTTTTTGATGGACTTAATATCGGGTTCTGTTCTGCCTTGTTCCCAGCTTGCATATCCGTTGGGAGAAATTTTGAGCAGTTCGTATACATCTTTTTGTGTCATGCCTTTTTCTTTGCGTATTGCCTTTAAAATATCTTTAAATTCCATAATTTTTCCTTCTTTGATTTTATTATAGCATTTATACCCAAAATGGGTTGACAATACCCAATTTGGGTAGTATAATAAATATACCCAATTTGGGTATAAAAAGGAGAATGTAAAATGCAAGAAGAGGAAAGAAAGAGGAAAAAATGCTTGTATTGCGGAAATTTTGAAGGCTATTATACAAAGGGATTACATTGTTTTGATCGCACGAAGCAAGGATATTGCAGAGAACATGATAAGATAGTAAACAATCAGGATTTTTGCGAATTTTGGAAAACGAGCAGGCGCAGGTATCTTGTGCGTCGGCGGGCTGTTTCGAGAGCATTGTATGAAATTCTGACTGAGATCTCAGCGATTCGTCAGATAATGCAGGAGTGCGAGGATGAAGGAAAAAACTTGTAATGAAACACGTTGAAAATTATCGAAGATGCGCGGGATGCAGATACTATAAAGCATTTTATACCAGGGGAGCGTGCGCGTTCTTTCGTGAAAGATTGGGATATTGTGAGAAAAATGAAAAAGCTGTAGGTGCAAAAGAAAGTTGCGGATTGCATAAATACAGACAGCAACAAAATAAAACAGTAACATTGGAGTATCTTCAACAAGGTATTAAAGATGTGAAAGAAATCGAACTGATTTTGGGAGATTGTGATGTCTGATAGCATGGTGTCTTTAAGTTATTTTCGGCGTGGGCAATTCTCAGACTCTGCCCATAACGGAAACGGCGATATCTGATTGGCTATTGCCGTTTGGTGGGGAGTAAAAGGAGAACGTAAATCGAACAATAACAAGAAACCTTATTTGAAAAGTTCGGATAAGGTTTCTTATGGCGGAGCAATTTGTTTTATGAACA
>QAKO01000121.1:0-22629 GCA_003343765.1 Bacillota bacterium
CGTTCGGTTTATTCAATGCACAGGCACGAAGCATTATTTTGTCGGGCAAAGGTTCGGTTTGCCTTTCGATATTTCCGTCCGTAAAGTTATCTTCTTTGCCAACGGCGATAATATCGAAACCTTTTTCGACGAGGAAAGCCGAGAACTGCCAAAGTTTCTCGAACATACCGTAAGAGTCCATAATAACGGAAATATTCTTTTCGGGGTGATAAGCGGTAATGCGGTAGTAGTTTGCCATAGTTTTAATCTCCTTTGCGGTTAAGCCGCTAATTGTTTTATCTTTCTGTTTGCGTAAGGCAGCCACTTTTTATGGACGAAGTTTATAACTTCTTCTGTGGGCTTCGAATCGTGGTCGCCGTAACACTGTAAAATGCGTTTTTGTGCCGGCGAATACTCAATCGTAACGAACGGAACGTCGGGTTGCTCTTTGGTGCGGATAAAGAATATAAGCGATTCTTCTCTCGCAAATTTTTGATCGTAACCCATACGTTCTACGCAATGGTGAAGCAGTTCGCCTTCGCGAATGAGATCCGACGGCTTTTGTGCGATAATCGCTATATAGACCGACTTTTTATCGTATTCAAGCCCTAAATACTTGCTTGCTACGGCGGCAAATCTGTCGTAAAGGGCTTTACGTTCCTGCTCGTCTTTCAATGCTTTTGCGGTGTTGTATTCGTCTATACGAATATCGTGCCAACGTTTGAAATCGTGGGGAAAGCGGTTCTTGTTTTCCGTCATATCCAAGCCGAGATAATTGCAGGCGCGCAAGTAATCCCGATACGAATACGGGTTCGTGTTCTGACTGCGGATATACAAAATAAACTTTTCAAGGTCGTTTTTGAAGAATGTTCGTAGCTCTTTGAGTTCGGCTTCTTTGGATAACTGCATACGGTATTTTTTATACGCTTGCAAGTCGGCAACCGTATGTTGTTTTTGGCATAGAAAAAGCCGAGCGAGGAACAGATGAACTGGTCGGCGCACGTAGCTGCGGCGGAACAGAAACTTGTAGATAAATTTTCTCTGGGCGGACTTGCGTATTATTACCACGGCATGAACAACAGCGAATACGAAAAGCTGCAGGAAGGGTTTATTGTGGGATTCTCTCTGCTTACGGCAAACCATGTGCCTTGTGCAGGAGAAGGGGATCTGAAAACCGCGATCGCAATGAAAATTTGCGATTCGCTGGATGTCGGCGGAAGTTTTTGTGAGATCGTGACGACGGATTATATCGACGGTACGATTTTGTTGGGACACGACGGGCCGTTCCATATAAAGATTGCAAACGGAAAGCCGATTTTAAGGGAAATGGGACTGTATCACGGCAAGCGCGGATCGGGCATTTCCGTGGAAGCGAAAGTAAAACGCGGGGATGTTACAAACCTGGGGCTTACGCAGATCGTGGACGGAAAACTGAAGCTAATTATCAGCGAAGGCGTGGCGACGGACGGGGAGATCATGCAGATCGGAAACACGCAGACGCCCGTAAAATTCTCTGTAGATCCGGATACGTACATGGAAAAATGGTTCAAGGAAGCGCCGACGCATCACTTTGCGATGTCGGTCGGAAAGAATGCAAAGTTATTTGAAAAAGTCGCAAAACTTTTGCATATCAACTATGTGATTTTATAAGGTTTGACTGAAAGATTTATTGATCGGGAAAATTCAACGCGAGAGTATACGATGTTAAGTTTCTTTGAAAATTTTGGCGAAGAAAATATAAAAAAATTCCGTGCGACGCCGTTGCGGAGCTGAAACAATACAGCGATTCAAAAAGAAGCCGTGTATTCTGAGAAAATTTGAAAAAAGGATTGACAAGCGGGCAATACGGTGCTATTATGTTCTCGTGAACATACAGAGATAAATGGAAGATATGCAAGGGGGTGAGAGAGCAGGAAAATGGTAGACAGGAAAGAGGTAGCCCGACTTGCGGGGGTATCTTCCATGACGGTTACGCGCGTTGTGAGCGGGAAAGGATATGTAGCGGAAGAGACGCGCAGACGGGTGCAGAAGGTGATCGAAGAGACGGGGTATATTCCCAATCGGATCGCATCGGGTCTGGTCAGCCGCAAGAGCAACAGGATCGCGATCATAGTGCCGGAGCTTTCCAATCCGTATTATCTGCAGGTTGTGGAAGCGATGATCGAGCAAGCGAAGAAGTACAATTACGTAATTTCGGTATTCAAGGCATACGGAGAGGAGATGCCGGGGGTGCTGGAAGAAGTGATCTCGAACCGGGTAGCGGGAGTTGTGAATTACTCGTCGATGTTTCCGTCGCGGTATAAAGCGTATTTGCAGGAGATCGGGGCAAAGCTGATCCGTGCGGACGGCGGAAAGACGGATTTTCGGATGTCGCTTTCATATGACGGGGCGATCCGCGAAGCGTTGGAGCTGTTGTTTGCGCGCGGCGCGGAAAAAATTTTGTTTGTTGCGGGGATCACGGAAGATTTTGCCACAGACGATCAACGGATTCCTTTTTTCAAAAAGTACATGGCGGAGCATGGGAGAGTTCCGCAGGCGGAAGATATTCTGTACGGGGATTATCCGCGGCGGGATGCCTATGTTGTGGGGCAGGATGCGGCGAAGAAGCTGATCGCAGAGGGCAGGAAATTTGATGCCGTGTTTTGTATCAACGACATGATGGCTCTGGGATTCATGAACGCATGGAAAAAGGCAGGCAAGCGGGTACCGGAGGACGCGGCGGTCGTAGGTTTTGACAATATACGGATGGCGGAAGCGTTTGATCCGGGGCTGTCGACGGTTGCGACGGATACGGAGAAAGAAGCGAGGCTGTATATCAATTATATTGCGGGGATCGAATCGGAAGAAGATACGGATCTTCATGCAAAATTTATTGCGCGGGGCAGCACGGAATTTTGCAGGCGGAGAGGATAAGCACCGGAAGCGGTGCCGAAGTGTAAGCAGGAAACGCAGGGCAGGAGCGCCGCACAGGCGATCGCAGCGCCCTTTGTTGATAAAAATTAAAAAAGGAGCAGAAAAAATGAAAAAAATTGCAGACAAAGAGATCCTGGTCGGAGCAGATTTTGCCGGATTTCCTTTGAAAGAAGTGGTTGTGGAATATCTGACGTCGAAAGGCTGGAAGGTCACGGATGTCGGTGTGAAAAAGGACAGCGATCCGAAGGATACCGATCTGATGTTCCACCGCGTGGGGCTGCGCGTGGGGAGCATGATCGCGGAAGGCGAGTTTGAAAGGGCATTGATCTTCTGCGGAACGGGCATGGGAATTCATATTGCGGCGAGCAAATGCCCGCACGTTCATGCAGGCGTAGTGGAGAGCGTTCCGGCGGCATTGCGTGCGATCACGGGCAACGGAGTCAACGTCCTGGCGATGGGTGCGTTCTATGTTGCGCCGCAGATGGCGAAGGATATCGTGGACGTGTACCTGAACGCGCATCTGGGTTCGGGTTACGAGTGGTGGCATAATTTCTATGAATTCCACAAACTGGCGATCGACGAGCTGGAAGCGTTCGACTACGAAGAATACAAAAAGAACGGCTTCAAAGTGAAAAAGCTGGGCGATTATGATTTGAAACTGGAAGACAAACCCGAAAATATCTGACGTGGCGTTGCAACGGAGAGCGTTGTTTGCGCGGCAAGAAACGTTGCGTAAGCCGCCGCGGAGCGCCGCATTTCTTGCGGCACTCCGCGGCGTTTTGCCTGAAAAACGGCCGTCGGCAAAGGAACATGATCCCGAAGGGAAAAAGCGGGACAACGCGTTTGAGTGAACTGTGTCCGAAGGCAAAAAATGACTGAAGAGATAAAAATAGGTGCGGAATGAAAGACATCATTGAAGAATTAAAAAATGCGGATCTGAGGGATTATGCCGGGATCCCGTTTTGGAGCTGGAACAACGAACTGGAGATCGATGAGCTTCTGAAGCAGATCGAAGCGATGAAGAAGCGGCATCTGGGCGGGTTCATTATGCACGCGCGTACGGGGCTGAAAACGCCGTATCTGGGCGAGAAGTGGTTTGCGTGCATAGAAGCGTGCCTGGACAAGGCGAAAGAGCTGAATATGCGCGCGTGGGTTTACGACGAAAACGGCTGGCCGAGCGGATTTGTCGGCGGGGAACTTTTGAAAGACAAAAAGAATCTGGCGACGTATCTGACGTTGGAAGAAGGCTTTGACGGCGAAGCGATGGCTTGTTACGTTTCGAAAGAAGGCGGTTTCGAGCGGATCTTTTCGGAGAAAGAGGCGAAGGGGCAGAAAGTTTACGCAGTGCGGCTGAACTATTCGCCCGCGAACACGGACATACTCAATCCTGCGGTGATGGATCAGTTCATCGCGATGACGTATGAGAAATATTACGAGAGATTTGCGGACAGATTCGGCAAGGAATTTGCGGGATTTTTTACGGACGAACCGCAATATTATCGGTATTCGACGCCGTATTCGGTGGTATTGGACGAAGAATACAAGTCGCTGTACGGAGAAGATCTGCGCGACGGGCTGATTCATCTGTTTTTTGACGGGGAAGCGGATTACGAATTCCGCGAGCGTTATTACAAGCTGATCCACGGCGCGTATGTGCGGAACTTTTACAAGCGGCTGTACGACTGGTGCGAAGGACACGGATGCGCGCTGACGGGGCACAGTGTGGAAGAAAGCTGGCTGTTCACGCAGATGTGGGGCGGCGCGGGCGTTACGGAAACGTACGAGTATGAAACGATCCCTGCGATCGACGATCTGGCGGACAATTTTTCGGCGCGGCTTTCAGCGAAGCAGCTGGGCAGTGCGCGCGAGCAGCTCGGCAAGCGGCAGGCGCTGACCGAAACGTTCGGCTGCAGCGGATACGATACGCCGCCGCGTCGGCTGCGTGCGATCGGCGACGGACAGTTTGTGCGCGGCGTCACGATGATGTGTCATCACCTGTATTCCTACAGCCTTGCGGAACAGGGTAAATACGATCATCCGCCCTGCTTTTCGGAGCATATGCCGTGGCGGGATGATTTCGCGGACTTCAACGACTATTTCACCCGTTTGGGGTATCTGCTTTCCAACAGCGACGAGCAGGTGAACGCTTTGGTGATCAGCCCGCTTTCGAGCGTGTATCTGAATTACAAGCGCAACGACGAAGAGGCTGCGCGGATTTTCGATATACGTCTGATGGAATTGCAGTCGATTTTGAAAGAAAAGGGGATCGCTTATCATCTGGGGGACGAATCGCTTCTGAGCCGTCACGGGCATGCGGAAGGGGGCGCGTTGGTGTTCGGCCGCATGAAATATAAATATGTGATCATGCCGTATACATCCAACCTGTACGCGTCGACGAAGAAAGTACTGGAAGAATACGCGGCGCAGGGCGGAAAAGTGTGCCTGTTTGACGGGGTGCCGCAGTATACGGACGGTAAGCGCGACGATTATTCGTTCCTGCGCCAGAACGTGACATTGGACGAAATAGCGGCGGACGGTGCGATAAAATTCCAAGCGAGCGTGCCGGTGGAGTACACGTACCGCAAGGGAAAGAATTTCACGATGCTGTATCTGTTCAACGAGAGCGAAAAGGCGTCGCGGATCACGCTGACGGAGAAGTTCACGAAGCTGGATCCGGTCACCCTTCGCGAAGAAAAGACAGACGGGACGCTGGAGCTTGCGCCGGAAGGGAGTGCGTTGCTCCTGCAGGGCAGGGACGCGGAAAAGAGCGCGTTTGAGGCAGGAAAGACGGAGGATATAACCGATCGTTTCCGTTTCGTGAAGATCGGGGAAAACAATCTGACGCTGGATTTTGTCAACGTATCGACGGACGGGAAGACGTTCGGAGAGCCGCGTTATTTCAGTGAAGTGACGGAAGATTTGATCCGCAAAGATTACCGCGGAAAATTGTATGTGCGGTATGCGTTCACGGTCAAAGACAAAGTTCCCGTACGGCTGATGCGCGAAAAAGACAGGGGCGAAGATTTTCTTCTGAACGGGAAACCGCTTTCGTTCGGGCAGAGCAAATTCGATGTTCTGTTTGAAGAGGCGGACATTACGGATTTGATCCGCCAAGGGGAGAACGAGTTCACGTATTCAGTGGATTTCTACCAGGATCCGGGGGTACGTTTCGCACTTTTCGATCCGGAAGCGACGGAAAGCGTGCGCAACTGTCTCGTGTACGACACATACATTTATCCCGTGTATCTGCGCGGAAAATTCGAAACGGACGCACAGCGTCGGCTGACAGCCTGCACCCATACTCCGTCCATAAAAGGCATCGACAAAGACGGCTATAAATTTTTTGCGGGCGAAGCGGAATATGCGGCGGAGATCGAGTCGAAAGAAGGCGGCCGTGCGTGCCTGCGGTTTACGGGCGATTACATGACGGTGCATTTTACGGTGAACGGGAAGGAGTATTCCTGCGCGCTGAACGACTGTACGGAAGTGGAGCTGGATAAAGGAACGAACAGGATCGCGCTGAAAATCACGGCGAGCCTGCGCAATATGTTCGGGCCGTTCCACCTGAAAGCGAACGAAAAAGACGGGGTTTCTCCGTTCAGCTTTACGATGAGCATGAGCTGGGATGACGGCAAGAGCCGGTTCTTCGATCCCGCGTATAAGACGTTCCCGTTCGGGCTGGAAAAGATCGAACAAATTTCGGCGGAAAAAGAATAATAAAAATATCGCCGCACGCAAAAATTGCGTGCGGCGATAAAGTCGAAAAACACAACCGCCTGTCTGCGAAAAACGAATTTGCGCGGGCGGTTTTTTGTGAGAGATGCGGCGCACTCTGCAAACAATCTGCAGAGTGCGCCGATTTTGTGTAAAAAATGATGCCGCGGCGCGCAATTTTTTTCAAGCCGCGGCATTTTTCAGCTTCGCGCAAGATTGAGTTTCTGCGAAATTTTTCTGTATTTTCCGGGCGGCATGCCCGTCAGTTTGCGGAACTGACGGTTAAAGTAATTTTCGCTTTCGAAACCGCAGGCGTAGGCGATTTCGCGCACACTGCGGTTGCTTTCGAAGAGCATGGAAATGGCCATATTCAGTCTTTTCTGCAAAATGTATTGCTGGGGAGAAATTTTAAACTGTTTTGTAAACAGACTGCTGAAATAGGGCGTACTCAGGTACACGAGTTCGCTCAGCTGCGCGTTGGTGACGGTGTTTTGGATGTTGTCGTCGATGTATTTGAGAACAGGCACGAACCGCGCGGAACTCGCGTAGACGTCATCGCTGTTTTCGGGCAAAAATTTGGAAATAAGGAAGCGCAGAAGCCCTTCGCTGGCGAGCCGATCGGAGATCCCTTTCTGCTCTTCAGGTTTTCGGACGATGTTGGTGAGCAGCTCCATGATGGGTTCGTCGGTGGGCAGGGCGGGTACGATGTTTTTTGTCTGGAAAACGGAAAGGTAACTGGCGGTGGTGATATCCAGGTTGAAATGGATCCAGTAATGCTTGAGGATCTGGTCACAATGCGCATCGAACAGCGAAAAAGCCGGGATGAAATAGAGATTCCCGGGGACAAGTTCGAGCTTTTTATTGTTTTCTAAAAAGATGATTGCGTGGCCGCTGACGATGTAATAGATCCTGTAATAAGGGAAAAAGGCAACAAAGCGGTGCCAGGAGCTGTCCACACAGTCACAGCCTGCTTCCATTATTTTCGTCTTTATGCCTTCGAAAGGGTTAATGTTCTCGTTCATTGCGGACCTCCGAAAACAGATCTTGATACAAACACTATTATATAGTATAGCAGATAAATTTGTCAATTTTTTGCAGGCATGAGTTTTAGGTTATCGATAATGTATTCTTAAATAAATGTTATAAAAAGGTATTATTTCCAGCAAAAATCATAAAAAAGTTCAAGTTTTCCATAAAATAATTCATTGTTATAGAATAGAGATGGGTTTATAATAGTGTCATAAGGAAAAGTTTAAAGGAGAAAAACTGTATGAAGAAGCTGCCCGTGGTTATGGGAGCGGTTCTGGCGTTGGTGCTGGGCGTGATGCCTTTTCTGGGTTTACAGGCGAACGCGGATACAGAGAATGTTTCGTTGCTGTATGGTCAGCCGACGGTAATATTGGAAGGGGAGACCGAGAGTGTTCTGGATTCGATGCAGGAGGCTTCGGGAGTATCTTCCGTCAAGTTTCTGTTGGGGGTACAGGACGGAGAGCTGAGCGTGAAAGACGCTTCGGGGAATGTTCTGTGCACGCTGGAAGAGGCGTATGCGAAACTGCCTGCGGGCGCTTCGGTGATCGCGGAAGTTGAGGACACGACGGCGCTTACCCTGTATGCTGCTTTTGCGAACGAGAAAAAGATCGAAAACCCCGGTGTTCTTTCCTCGGACATTACGGTCCTGAATGCAGCGTATTCGGCGGTGAGCGGAGCGGATCTGTTTTATGCACCCGTGTCGGCGTCCACGACGCAGGAATGTCTTGCGGAAATGGAGAAGGCGAACGTACTGGGGATCCAGGTTCTTGTGCTTTCGCACGCGGGCGCGAGCGTGGACAATGTGCGGTACCTGCAGGCGCGGTTCAAGAGCGTGTGGGTGGAGACGGACGGAAGCGCGGCGCAGGTTGCGGATGCAATCGGTTCGGGAGCGTACGGGATCATCACGGACGATGCCGAAACGGTGCGCGATGTTTTCGTAAAGATTGCGGCGGCTTCGGATACAGATACGGAAGGGTACCCGATGGTGATCACGCGCACGCCGTTTGTGGCGGCGCACAAGGGCGATCATATGCTGTACCTGGAAAACAGTGCGGAAGCGGTGGCGGAAGCGGCGAAGATCGGGGCAACGCACGTGGAGATCGACATCCGCCTGACGAAAGACGGGCAGATTGTAGTATTCCACAACGATCAGATTCCGTACAACGGGCAGAACGTGAACGTGAATTCGTTGACGCTGGATGAGATCAAGTCGATCGATCTTCCGAATTCGAACGGCTGTAAAGTTCCGACGTTGGAAGAGGTGTTTGACGCGGTGTTTTCGTCGGGAAACGAAGAGCTGGTGATGGTCGTCGAGCTGAAGGGGAAGGAAACAGATCTGGTACCTTTGTTTGCGGCGAAAGTGCGTCAGTACGACATGGCAGACCGCATTGTAGTGATCTCGTTCTACGAGAACCAGCTGGATCTTGCGCGGGAGTATCTGCCGAACACATCGGTATCGTTGCTGCAGTACCTGACGGACGGCGACACGGCACTGACGGCGGCGAAAACGCGCGGTGCGGGCATCGATATGGCGTTCAATATCGACAGCAGCCTGAAAGCGACGAATATCCGCACCAAATACGGCAGCGGCACGACGAGCAGCGCGTATCTGGATGTATTCCGTACGTTTGCGGACAGAGGGTATTCGCTGTGGATGTGGACATATGATTTGGATTCTATGACGGAAGCGTTCCGTTACGGGGTGACGGGCATCACGACGGACGATCCGCGGTATGCTTTCGATAAAATAGAAAAATTGCAGATCGGACAGGAAATTTCCGTAGAAGCGCAGCCTCAGAACGGCGAGACGATCGAGATCCCTGCACTGACATATAAGGGTGAATCGACAACCGTTCCTGCGAAAGTGGTCTATCTGAATAATGAGGAAACCGAAGCGGTGCTGGTGTGCCGCAGGGAAGGCGAAATCGGGCTGGTCAGCCAAAGTGTGACATTCCGTGCAGAGGAGGGCGGAAGTGCAGGCGGATGCAGCGGCGTCGCTGTTTCTTCCTCGCTTGCTGTTTCGGGAGTGTTGCTCTTGGCGGGTATCCTGTTTACTATTTGGAGGAAAGCAAATTGAAAAAGAAACTGATTCGAACATTTGCATGTGTGCTGGCATTTGCGGCGGTATGTGTTCTTGGCGCGGGCTGCGCCAGGGAGCCGAAACCCGATGATGGCAATAAAGAGCCGAACATTGCGGATTTCCCCTTGTATAATGCCGATTATATGAGTTTGGAGTATGTAAAGGAAACGTATGAAAGTTCGATGACGCAGCCGTACTGGCTCGGGAACGTCATCTACAACGAGCTGTCGCTGCCGATTTCGTATAATAACGGCGATGCGTATGCGAACCTTCTGTACACGCCGTTGAAGGTGGTTTCGGTGATGGACCAGACACTTTCCGTGACGTACGAAGAAGGGAAAGATTATGTAGTGGATAAAGAAAACAAGCGGCTGGTGATCCCGGAAGGTTCGGCGATCGAACTTCTGTCCGAAAATGCCGAGCACGGTGTGGATATCCCGGAAGGATACGAATGCAGCACGGCTCCCGATGCGGTCAGCAAATATACGGTCTGGGGCGGACAGCCGGGCGATGCGAGCGCGTATGTTTATACCGAGAGCAGCCTGTTCTATGGAAGGTATCTTTCGATCACGTACGCGTACGACATCGGCGAACTTCCCGAGGGGCTGTTCAATACCTATGACGGGACGATGCTGATGAATTTCCGCAGCAAGCTGCAAGCGGGGCAGGACGTGAGCGTGGCATTTATCGGCGACAGCATCACGGACGGAAGTTCATCCACGGGTGACAATCTTCATGTGGCACCGAACACTCCCTGCTATGCGAAGCAGGTATGTGCGGAGATCGAGAGGATCTACGGCGTGAACGTGACGTACACGAGCGGAGCAAAGGGCGGCACGAAGAGCGAATGGCCCTTGACGGGGGAAGGTTCGCTGAGCCTGAACCGTGTGCTGGACGCGAAACCCGATCTGTGCGTGATCGCATACGGCATGAACGACGCGACGGCGGAGACTCCTGTTTCGGCAATAAAATACCGGTCGAATA
Organism: Bacillota bacterium; assembly: GCA_003343765.1. Taxonomy (GTDB): domain Bacteria; phylum Bacillota; class Clostridia; order Christensenellales; family Borkfalkiaceae; genus Borkfalkia. The sequence goes on from QAKO01000121.1 coordinate 10,700, forward strand.
TAGAAGAAATTATGCTGAAAGTGCGTGCGGCGAATCCGGATTGCGACATCATTCTGGTGAATTCCTTCCCCTGCAATCCTCTGTACGAGAAACAGGCGGGGTTGTTCGACAATTACGGCAAGAAGCTGGATGAACTTTCGCAAAAGTACGACGACGGCAGTGTGAAATACATCAATATGCAGACAGTGGGCAAGAATTTCCTGCAGATCAAGAGATATTGCGAGATCTCGTCGAGCAACGTCAACCACCCGAACGATTTCCTGCACCGCGTCTACGCGATGAACATCATGACGGCGATCTGTGACTATAAAACGATCTGAAAAAAAGTTTTTTACTTTCCAAGTAAAAAGTCAGTGCTGACGCACTGACTGCCATATTAACAGAAAATCCGCGGCAGCGGAAAAAGATAAAGGAGAAGACAATGAAAAGATTTTTGAAGGTGATCCCTTGTTTGCTCTTAGCATTGGTAATGGTGATTGCGGCAGTCGGATGTTCATATAAACGTCCGGGCGACACGACTGAAGAAGTGAAATATACTATAAATTTTGATCTTCCTGCGAGCACGCAGACGACGATCAAAGTACTGATCCCCGACGACGAATATGAGCGCAAGATCATGAACGCGCTGATCGCGGGATTCAACCAGAAGTATCCGCTGATCGAGGTACAGATCAACACGCTGACGATCGACCGTTACAACACGGTTGTATTCCAGCAGTCGCAGGCGGGAATTCTGGCGGACATTATCTGGACGAACTCATCCAACTTTTACTTCCTGATCAGCAACGGCATTTCGCTCAACCTGAACCAGTTTATGGAGCAGGGAACGCAGGCGGGCGTGTTCAATTATGAAACGGATTTTACTTCGGACTTCAAAGCAATGGGAGCGGTCGGTGAGAATCGTTATGCGATTCCCCGTTCGATCGACTCGATGGTATGTTTCTACAACAAAGAGATCCTGGAAAAAGCGGGCGCGGACATGACATTGATCCAGGACGGCTGGACGTGGGACGATTTCCTGACGATCTGCGAATCTGTGCGTAATTTTTACGATACGACGAGCGATTCGGATTACAATAATCGGGAATTCTATCCCGTGGATGCGAACCTGACGTGGGAATCGGTGGCATATCCGATCATCAAGAGTCTTGGCGGCGAAGTGCTGAACGAGAACGGCGAATTTGCTCTGACGAAAGAGAAGAGCGACGAGATCGTGGCGTTTGTAAAAGAGCTCGTGGACAAGAGATATGTGGCGGTCGAAAATTCCGGCCAGTCGAGCTTTGAAAGCGGTACGGGTGCTTTGTATTTCCAGTCGACGTCGATCGACAAGCTGTACAACAAGGCGGCGCTGATCAATAAGATAACCAAAAAACCCAAATTTGACGTCGTATCTTTCCCTCTGATCAACGGGGAAAACTCCGTGATCGGCAACGGAATTGCGGGGTATGCGCTGAACAAGGCGACTACATCGGATCAGACGAAACTGGATGCTTCGGCGGCGTTCCTTGCGTACCTGATGAGCTATGACGGACAGCAGAAAGTAGCTTCGGACGGCGGACTGAACCTGCCTTCCATCCGCAGCGATCTTTCCATCGAGAATCCTGAAGCGAACTGGTACAAACAGTACAGTGCTTCTTTCAACATGGAAGCATATTTATGGGGCTCGGAGTATAAAATGGGACTTCCGTTCCTGGCGGACACAAAGCCCGAATTTACGAGCGAGATCGTGAAGGCAATGAATACGTACGTCGGCGCGTATGCTTTGAAGGAAACGGCAGATACCGCATACAACCTGTTCAAAGGGGAAGTGCAAGATGTATTCAACAGTATCGTCTGAGGCAGAAGATAAGAAAGTGACCGAGAGCGCGGCGAAAAAGCCGTCGCCGCGCTCCGGTAAGATCAAACAGATCTGGAAAGAGAACCGGGAAGGCTGGATGTTTGTGGCACCTTTGGTCATCGGTCTTGCTATCTTTACGCTTTATCCGATGATACAGTCGCTGATCTGGTCTTTCTTCAACTATACGGGCGCCATTTATTACTATCCCGTAGGCTTGGGCAATTTCCGTTATATGTTTGCGACCGATCCGGTTTTCTGGAAAGTTCTCGGCAACACGGTTTTCTATGCGTTTGTCAGTGTGCCGATCGTGCTGGTATCCAGCTATTTGCTGGCGACGCTTGTAAATTTACCGTACAAGAGCGTGGGCGCGTTCCGCGTGATTTACTATCTTCCCTGCGTGATCCCTGGCGTGGTATCGGGGCTTTTGTGGAAAGATATGTTTGCGGCGAACGGCGTATTCAACCAGTTTCTGGGGCTGTTCGGGCTGCACAGTCAGTTTTTTGAAAGCGAAAGTTCCTGGACGGCGATCAGCTCCATTTTCCTGATGAATATGTGGAGCATCGGCGGCGGCATGATCTTATGGCTTTCGGCGTTCAAGGCGATCCCCGTTCAGCTTTACGAAGCGGCGAAGATCGACGGAGCGGGCAAGATCCAAAGATTTCTGAACGTTACCATTCCGATGAGTTTCCCGATGATATTCTTCAATGTCGTGACGATGCTGATCGGAACGCTGCAATACAACGGTACGCTCACCTATGCGTACAACGGACAAGGCTACCGCAATTCGCTGTACATGTTTGCGGTACTCATCTACAACGAAGCGTTTGTGAACAGCAAATACGGTTATGCAAGCGCGCTGTCGTGGTTCCTGCTGATCTTTATCGGTATTCTGACAGCCGTCCTGTTCTTTGCCCGTTCGAAGATATACAGGGAGGACTGATCATGCAAGCGATAAATAATTCATCTCTGGATATCAATACGAAAGTCAAGCGCGGCGAGATCGTTTTCAAAGTGCTGATGCACATTCTGATGATCATCATTGCGCTGATCCTGGTGTTTCCGTATTTTTACATGGTCATGAAGAGCCTGATGACGCAGGAAGAAGTTATTTCTTCCACGTTCAAGCTTTTCCCGTCGGTTCCGCAGTTTTCGAACTATACCCAGATCCTGCAGGACAGCGGGTATCTGGCGGCATTCGGGCATACGATGCTGGTGATCGTGTTCAACCTGATCGCGGTTCCGCTTTCGGCGACGTTTGTGGCGTTCGGATTTGCGCGCTGCAAATTTATCGGTAAAAACATTATTTTTGCGTTCATGCTCTCGACGCTGATGCTTCCGAGCGTAGTGACGCAGGTTCCGCTGTATGTTTTGTATTCGAAGATCGGCTGGCTGAACACGCTGTATCCGCTGACGATCCCGAACATTACGGGCGGCGGTGCGATCTACATATTCCTTGCGCGTTCGTTTTTGCAGAGTATTCCCAAGGACATCGACGATGCGGCGAAAATCGACGGGGCAGGGTCATTGCGCAGATATTTCTTTATCGGGCTTCCGCTCTGCAAGCCCATCCTGATTTATATCATGATCAACGTGTTCACGTCCAACTGGGGCGATTACTACGGCCCGTTGGTGTGGCGTCTGGACGACAGTTTCCCTGCGACGCTCGCGTACAAAGTGTTCTATCTTTTGCAGAACGGCGCGACGGGGAACGATATGGTTCACATCCGCATGGCGGCGGGCGTTATCATGAGTCTTGTGCCGGCGGTACTGTTCTTTATATTCCAGAAGCAGCTCATCGAAGGTGTTGCGATGGACGGTCTGAAAGGTTAGGAGCGACGGATGAAAGGAAAAAAATTTTTGAAAATGTTTACAGTATGCGCGTTATCGGCGGCATTTTTATGCGGCTGTGCTGGCGGGAATGGCGGAGACGGCGGTACGACGGATCTGAAATACGATACGCGCGGTCTTACGCCGCAGGAATACAGTGTGGCGAACCTGGTGGCGACGGATGATTACGGCAGGACGGTGGAAGTGCGCGATCCCACGAACGCCGAAAAAAAATACGTAGGCGTGTTTTATTTCCTGTGGCTGGGTTCGCAGAGCATGACGGGCATCTATGATGTGAACAAACTGGAACAGCTGGGCGACGATTCGCCGCTTTACGATACGAACGATCAGACGGGGCAGAGTCCGACGGGGCAGTTCCATTTTGCGAGCGAACCGCTCTACGGATACTATTCCATGCGCGATCCGTGGGTGATCACACGTCATGTGGAGCTTCTGACGATGGCGAACATCGATTACATCATGTTCGACTGCACGAACACGCTCATTTACGAGGATGTCGTGGAACTGATTCTGGAAACTCTGCAAAAGTATGCCGATCAGGGCTGGAACGTGCCGAAAGTATCTTTCTACACGAATTCTTCTTCGGCGGACACGGTGCGCAGGATCTACAACGCGTTCTATGTATCGGGCCAGTACGACAGTCTTTGGTTCCGTTTTGACGGGGACACGCGTCCCGTGATCGTCGGCATTTCGTCCGCGAACATCGGCTCGACGGACCAGTCGCTCTCCTCCGGTGCGACGACGGTCTTGCCGACCGGCGATCCGCTGTACAGTTACTATAATTTCTATGAATCGCAATGGCCTTCGGTCAAGACGGTGGACGATGAGAAGGGTTTCCCCTGGATGCAGTGGGGATCTCCCGCGCCGCATCAAAACGGTAACGCGTCGGTGAGCGTGGCGCAGCATTCGGAGTCGAGCGTATTCTTTTCCGATCAGCTTCCCAATTCTTCGCGCGGTTACAACGGTTCCACGGTGGAAGAGGACTGGCGGCAGGGTGCGAATTTCAACTGGCAGTGGGAACAGGCGTTCGCCTATGACAAAGCGGGCATGGTCAAAAACGTGTTCGTGACGGGCTGGAACGAATGGACGGCGATCAAATCGGTCACGGGACAACCCGGCGGCGGAAACAGTACGAGCGGCTACACGGGCAAAGATGTATGGTTCGTGGACGATTATAACGCGGAGTATTCGCGCGACATCGAAATGGGAACCGAGTACGGGGACGGATTTTATATCCAGCTTGCGGCGAACACGCGCAATCTGAAAATGGGCGAGAGTACCAAGTACAAGATGGTAACCAAGACGATCGACATACAGAATCTGGACGATTGGAAGAATATTCTGCTCGAATATGCGGATTTCTCGGGCGACGCGATGGCGAGAGACGGCGAAAATGCCGCAAACGTAGCGCATACGTATGTCGACAATTCCAACAGGAACGATATTGTTTCGATTAAAGTGGTGCACGATTCGGAATATGTGTATTTCCGCGTGGACACGAAAGATCCGATCACCGCGTACAACGGAACGGATACCAACTGGATGAATCTGATGATCGGAGCAGGTGATACAACGAATTCTTTTGCGGGATTCAACTACATTATAAACCGTAAACCCGGGGAAAACGGTGTAACGTCTGTTGAAAAATACAGCGGAAGCGGTTACAACTGGACGGATGCGGGATCGGCAGAGATCTATGTGTCAGGGAATACGATTGTTTATAAGATAGCGCTGTCGGCATTGGGTCTGACAGGCGAGGATGTTTCTTTTTCGTTTAAAGTCTGCGACAATGTGCAGAAACAGACTTTCAGCGAAAGCAAACAGGAAGATCTTGATATAATGGACTTTTATTGTACCGGCGACAGTGCACCGATCGGCAGATTCGGTTACGCGTACGGTAAGTAAAGAAAAAAAATTTAAGGAGAGGAGAATTTATGAGCAGGACTAAGAAATTGCTGGTATTGCTTCTTGCGGTATGCATGGCAGTTTCGGCAATCATGTGTCTGACTTTCTCTGCGTTTGCAGAGGGCGAGACAGCCGCACATGTGGTGGGAGTGACTACGAGTAAGGGAAACGGAAGTTTTCCCATCCGAATCCATGTCAATACGGACGTGAGTAAATCGATCGGGAACGGTGAACAAAACCTCAATACGCAGGAAATGTCTAAGGTCACATTTCAACGGAACGGGAAGTCGGTCAGTGCAGGTACTATACAAGGTCACGGCACGCAGATGTATTGCTATTTCAAGACGAGCACCGATCTTCCTTTGACGCTGAACACGCTTTTGCGCGGCGATATTCTGAATATTGCGGCAGGATTTGTATTCAGCACGGTAGACGGCACGACGACGTACATTATCAACGAGGAAGTCAACTATATTTACGACGGGGCGGCCTGGATCAAGGGTACGGAGCTTCCTTCCGAAGCGCAGGAAGCGACGGCAAACATTCTCTCGGCAGAGAGAGTGAAAGGGAACGCTTCATTCCCGATGCGCGTGGACGTGAACACGAACGTGACTTCTTCGCTGGGCGATCAGGGCAACCTGTTGGGCGCGGATCTTTCCAAAGTGACGTTTGTGCGCGGCGACGTATCCATTCCCGCCAGCGTGATCCAGGGTCACGGCACGAAATTCTACTGCTATTTCGCGGTAGGCAACAGCGGGTTGGATCTGGCGATGGAAGGCGCACAGGAAGGCGATAAATTCATCATTGATGAAACTTTCTCGTTCAAGTCGAAGGACAGTGCGTTTATTTACACGGTAGACGCAGGACATACCTATGTATATGACGGCACGAAGTTTGTGGAAGATTTCAGCAGCCTCACGGAAATGAAGATCGAATCTATCACGACAGAGGACGTTGTGAACAACGATAAAGATTCCATTTTCTTTGTAACGACGGATTCCGCAAACACAGCCAATTTCGGCAACGATAATTACGCGGCTACGAACATTCTGAACTACATTACGTTCACTTTCCCGGACGGAGCGGCGGGCGATGTTTGGTATTGCCGCGTGAACGGTTCGGTGGCGCGTTTCTTTATTCGTTCGGGCGGAACGAACCTGAACATCAACACGCTTCCTGTCGGCAGCGTGATCACCATCAAACCCGGCTTCCGCATTCTTGCGACGGAAGCAGTGCAGGAAGAAATTTCTTTTGTGTATGACGGGGAAGAGTGGAGCGAATTCAAAGACACGGCTATCACGGCTCCCACGCGCGTTTCCAGAGTCACCAAGGGCAACGGCAACGATTCTTATCCGATCGCATTGAATGTTTCCACGAACATGCTCAATTTGGGCTCTCTGGTCGGACTGACAGCGGATACGGCGAAAGTGACGTATACGCGCGGCGACAAGAGCGTCAACGTCAGTATTGTGCAGGGTTACGGTTCGAATCTTTTGATGTATTTTAAAAGTTCGAGCGATCTTGCTTTGACGAAGGATACGCCGGAAAAGGGCGATATCCTGAAAATATCGGCTGGATTTACGTTTGACAGCGCGTCCGGTTCGTGCGTTTATAAAACGTCGATCGATTATGTGTTTGTTTACGGTGACAACGGATTTGAAGCAGATCTTTCTTCCTTTACGGATATGAAGATCCTTTCGGTCACCACAACGGATCCGAAGAACGGAAACAACGACACGGTATTCTTTGTGAATACGGATTCGTCCAATACGGAGAATTTCGGCGATCCGAATTATACGGACACGGATATTCTCAACTATGTGACGTTCACGTTCCCCGACGGAACCGTGGGCAACATCCATTATTGCCGCGTGAACAACACGGTTGCGCGTTTTTATATCCGTAAACAGGATAATTCGGGGAATATCAATAAAGTGGAAAAGGGCAGTATGCTCACGTTCAGCAAAGGATTCCGTATCTTGCCGGGCGAAGCGCTCAAAGAAGATGTAACCTATATTTACACGGGTTCTGAGTTCCAGATTCTGAAAGAGCCGACTGATTTCAGCATTGCGGCAGATCAGAAGAAGGAAGCGATCGTAGGTTCGACGCTGCAGATCAAAGTGGAAGCGGCGGAAGGCGTCAACGTCAATTACAGCTACAAAGTGGACAACAAAGAGTATGCGACGATCGATTACACGGGCAAACTGACTGCGAAAAAGGCAGGCAAAGTGACGGTCACGGTCAGCTATAAGGATATTTCCAAGACGATCGAAATCACGGTGCGCGATGAGACGACGGAAGAAAAAGAAGAGCGCGAACTGGTCATTGAACAGCCGGAAAACGGACTCAAGTATTATGTTCCGGTCAGCACGGATGAAAAACCGACGTCTGTCTGGACGCAGGGATTTGATCTGCAGGGCAAATATGTATTTGCGGACGGATCGGAGAGCGAACCTTTTGCTATCAAAGAAAACTGGTTGGGATCGGTCGAAGGCGACTATAAAGTTCCCGGCGAATATCAGCTTGTGATTACGGATGACAACGAGTTTGAAACAGTGATCACGGTAGTCGTTTATGAATACAAAGATATCGGGCTGTTCAACAGCATCGGCGTATCGGGATATGATATCGACGATGACCGCAACCCTGGTGAAGGAACATGGAACGGTCATATGATGATCGGACTTTCGAGCTATTCCACGAACACGACCAACCTGCTTTCGCAGAACGAACTGAACACGATCGCGTCCTATATCGAATATACGACGGCAGACGGAAAGGTTTACCTGGGCAGCGGTGATGATAAACGCATCGGCGTGTGGCAGATCGGAGCGAACATGCTCGTCATGATCAAGCCGGAAGGCGCGACGACCAATATGGGATATTCGTCGGAAGATCATTACAAAGGAACGACGTATGCACCCATCTACAAACTGGGTGACAAGATCACGTTCAAAAAAGGTATGCCTATTTACGCATGGATCGGCAATAAGACGGTAGATCCGAACCGTCCGATCGAAGGGGAAGGCTATCTGATCGTAGAAGGTTATCTGGATGCGGATTATACTTATTACTGCTATGAAGAAGACGGCACGAAGAGTCTGTGGCAGCTGTACAAGGAATACACGGACTTCAAGCTGAATGAGAGCATGACGATCACGGCAGGCGGAACGGCGTCTGTAGGCGCAGTGCGTGTGCCTTCCGATGCGACGCTCGGAACGTTCTCGTACGAGTCTTCCGATTCGAGCATTGTTACGGTAACGCAGCAGGGCAACATGATCGGTATGAAGGTCGGAACGGCTACGATCACGGTCACGCTTTCGGGCGGTGTGGATGCAGAAGGCAATCCGATGGAAGACATTGTCAAGACGATGACGGTAACGGTAAAACGCGGAATTTCGAAAGTAGAGGGCAGCATTGAACTGAAAGTCGGTTCGACGTTCGATCCTTCGGCATACGAAGTAACGGTAACGTTTACGGACGGAACGACAGAAAATATCAAACTGAACGATGAGCGCGTCGTGATTTCCGGAACGGTCGACACATCTGCGACGGGCGAACAGACGTACAGCATTGCGGTTACGATCGACGGAGAAACCAAGCGCGGACAGCTGACGGTCAATGTAACGAACGGCGGCGGATGCAGTTCTGCGGTTCTGGGCGTGAATGCGGCGGCGGCACTTTTGGTCGTAGCGGCAGCAGGCGTTGTGTTGGTATTGCGTAAAAAAGCGCATTAAAAGAAACAAGTTGTAAAGGAGAAATGCCGCAAAAACGGCATTTCTCCGAAAAAATGCTAGAAATACAGGTCGGGAGTTATGTTAAAAGTATCTGAAACAGCATGTGAATATCAGATCGATCCTCTGGGGATCGATAGCAGAAAGCCGCGGCTTTTCTGGAAAACGGAATCGGACGGAGAAAAACAGACATGGTATCGCGTGATCGTAGCGTCTTCGGAAGCGGAATTGTTGCGCGGGACAGGGGATCTGTATGATACAGGCGTTGTTTCGTCCGCATCGGATTTTTATGCGGAATACAGGGGGCAGGCTCTGACTTCCAGGCAGAAATGCTACTGGAAGGTGTTTGTGGGATACGAAGGCGGCACGGCGGAAAGCGGCGTGAGCTTTTTTGAAACGGGTCTGGATGCGGACGATTGGAAGGGTACATGGATGTCGATGCCGGTGAACAACCAGGGCGGTACGACTCTGTACCGCAAGATCATTCCCGTCAAAGAAAAAGAATTCACGCGGGTACGCGCATATGTATGCGGGATCGGCTGCTGTGAAGTATTCTGCAACGGAGTAAAGACGGATGACGCTGTATTGGATCCTCCGATCACGGAATATGCGCGGCGGGTGTTGTATCGGGCGCACGACCTGACGCACCTGATGCATGCAGGCGACAATGTTTTCGGCGTGGAAGTGGCGCATGGCTGGTTCGGTGCGAAAAAGGTACTGGTGCAGATCTATGTGGATTATGCGGACGGGGAAACGGAAGAATTCCATTCGTCCGTGAACGGCGGCTGGTGGGTCGGCGGAAGTCCGGTCATTGACAACAGCTTTTACGACGGTGAGATTTACGACGCGAGGATCGAGGATCGGGTACCGAAGAACTGGGCGACGACGGCGTATGTTCCGACGTGGGACAAGGGCTGGATGTTTACCGTTTATACTGCACCCCCCGAAGGAAAACTGGAAGCGCAGACGATCGAGCCGGTGCGAGTGACGAACCGCTTTCCTGCGGTCTCCCTGCAAAAGTACGCGGAAAATGTTTGGGTCGCAGATTTCGGCGTAAATATCGCAGGTCGGGCGCGGATCCGCGTCCGCGGAGAGAGAGGCGCGCGCATTGCGCTGAAATTCGGCGAAAGGCTGAAGGATGACGGAAGCGTGAACCGCTGCAATTTGCGCTGTGCGAAGGCGCGGGATATTTATATTCTCAAGGGCGACGGCGAAGAAGAATATGCGCCGCGGTTTACCTTTCACGGATTCCAGTACGCGCAGATCGAAACGGAAGGGAAATGTGAATTGCTTTCGGTAGTGGCAGAGCATGTGCATACGGATGTACGCCTTGCCGGGTCGTTTAGCTGCTCGGACGAAACGCTGCAGAAACTGCATCGGAACGCGGTTGTGACGGAGCTGAACAACGAGCAGGGCATTCTTACCGATTGTCCGCAGCGCGACGAAAGATTCGGCTGGCTGAACGATTTGGGTTCTCGTCTGTACCAGACTGTCTATAATTGCGGCATGGAACGGTTTTTCCCGAAATTCACGCGTGATATTACGCATACGCAGCTGGAAAACGGAGCCATTGCGGATACGGCGCCTTATTATACGGGCGGCCGTCCGGCAGATCCCGTATGTGTGGCGTATCTTCTGATGCCGTTCTGGTCGTATGTGTATTACGGCGACGCACGCACGGCGAAAGAAGAATATGCTCATTGTAAGGCGTGGACGGAATATCTGTTGTCCTGTTCGGAAGGGTACATCATGAAGTATTCCTATTACGGAGACTGGGTTGCACCCGATTGTTTCCGTATTCATACGGATAATCTGTATGTTTCGACATTGTCGCTGTACTGGCATCTGAAGCTCATGGTGCGTCTGGCAAAGATCGCGGGGCAAACGGAAGACGTGACTCTGTATACGATGAAAGCGGAGAAGTGCCGCGCGGCGATCCATAAAAAGTATTTCGACGAAAAGACCTGCAATTATGCGGGCGGCACGCAGACGGCAAATGCCATGGCTTTATCGCTGGGTGTAGTGCCGGAGGAATACAGAAAGAAGGTTGCGGAAAATCTCGCGGCAGACGTAGAACGTCTGGGCTATCATTCATCCTGCGGGAATATCGGGTACAGACATCTGTTCTATGCGCTCGGGGATAACGGTTATACCGATCTTGTCCTGAAAATGCTGAAAAATCCCGAATATCCGGGCTGGGGATTCATGCTTGCGAACGGCGCGACGTCCGTCTGGGAAAGATGGGAGAGCGAGATGAGCGATGAAATGGATTCATTCGATCATCCGATGTTCGGCAGTTACGATGCGTTTTTCTATCATTACCTGGCGGGGATCCGTATCGACGACGATTCGTTTGCCTGCGACAAGATCACGCTCAAACCCGTCTTTGCGGAAGGGCTGGATCATGCGGAGGCGACGTTCTCCACGGTTCGCGGCAACATTGTAAGCCGCTGGGAACGCAAGAACGGACGTATTTTCTGTCATTTTGAAATTCCGTCCTCGATATCTGCAAAAATCGAAGTGGGCGACTTGCTTTTGACCCGCGTGAGCGGTAAATTCGATTTCGTACTCGGCGCAGACGGTTGCTGTGTCGATACCAAGCCGTC
>QAKO01000121.1:25828-46811 GCA_003343765.1 Bacillota bacterium
TTCGATCATCCGATGTTCGGCAGTTACGATGCGTTTTTCTATCATTACCTGGCGGGGATCCGTATCGACGACGATTCGTTTGCCTGCGACAAGATCACGCTCAAACCCGTCTTTGCGGAAGGGCTGGATCATGCGGAGGCGACGTTCTCCACGGTTCGCGGCAACATTGTAAGCCGCTGGGAACGCAAGAACGGACGTATTTTCTGTCATTTTGAAATTCCGTCCTCGATATCTGCAAAAATCGAAGTGGGCGACTTGCTTTTGACCCGCGTGAGCGGTAAATTCGATTTCGTACTCGGCGCAGACGGTTGCTGTGTCGATACCAAGCCGTCAGACCGCACTTATGCGGGATGCTGAGCGGTCTGTGCAAAGTATTTTGTGCGGTAATGTGTATTTTTTGGAAACAGGTTTTTCCGAAACGTACGGAAAACCATAAAATAAACAGATAAAAAAGGAGCGGGGAGAAGCAATGCTTCTCCCCGCTCCTTCTTTGGCTTGTCGATTTTGTTTGCTGCACCCGCTCGCCGACGCATCCGCCCGCCTTCGCACGCGCTCGCTGTTGCTCCCGCTTGTCGCCACTCCCGTCCGTCGTCGCACGCGCTCGCCGTCGTACCCACTCGCTGTCGCACTTGCCCGCCTTAGCACCCGCCCGCCGCCGCACCCGCCCGCTGTCGCTCCCGCTCGTCGTCGCACGCGCTCGCCTTCACACCCGCTCGCGAAGCAGACGTGTTTTGTCGCAAATTTTTATTACCGTCTTATAAAATTTGTGGAAAAACAAAAAATAAAAGGGAGCAAATTTGTTTGGCTTTCATTTTGAAAGGAGATTCCTGCGTTTTCGGAGAGAAGAGGCGGAAAGAGTTTTATTTTTGAGAAAAGATAAAAATTTTTTTAAAAAAGCTGTAAAAAGAGAAAGGGATATGCTATAATAGCATAGGCGTCGAATATAAATCGGGTGCCGAAAGGCATATATTTAAAGCCTTTTTGTTAAAATCATTGAATGGGGCGGTTTCGGCAGGCGTAAAAGCATCGGAAAAACCGTATTTATTTGCCATACGGGCAGTGAAAGAAGGAGAACGATATGATAGTTTGTGTCGGAGAGATACTTGCCGATATGATCGGCAAAACAGAAGGCGGGCGCACGTTTTATGAGCGGTATGCAGGCGGAGCGCCGTTCAATGTTGCGTGCGGAATGAAAGATCTCGGCACGGAATGCGGATTCTGCGGCAGAGTGGGGCAAGATCTGATCGGAGATTTTCTTGCGGATTTTGCGGCGCGAAAGGGGTTTGATTTTCTGGATGTGGAAAAGGATCCCGAAAGGAACACGACGCTTGCGTTTGTGGAGCTGGACGAGAAAGGGGAGCGGCGGTTCAGTTTTTACCGCAGGCATACGGCGGACTATGCATTGTCTCTTTCCGTGGTGGAGAAAATCGTGGCGGCGGCGGATATCGTGCATTTGGGTTCGCTGATGCTTTCGGAGCCGGAAGGCAGGGCATTTGCGGACGAACTGATCGAAAGTGCGCGCAAGGCGGGCAAAAGAGTCAGCTTTGATGTCAATTACCGTGACGATATTTTCAAGAGTCGGGAAGAAGCGGTTTCTGTTTACGGGAAGTATCTGGAGAAGGCAGACATTGTAAAGCTGTCGGAAGAAGAACTTTCGTTGTTTTCGCAGGCCGCGACGGCGGAAGAAAAGCTGCTTGAAAAAGCAGTCGGCGGAAAGATCGTGTTTGTGACGCTCGGATCGGGCGGAAGCATGGTCTGTGCGGACGGGAAGATCTTTAAAGAGCCTATCCGTCCCGTTCGGGCGTTGGATACGACGGGTGCGGGGGATGCCTTTTTTGCGGGTGTTCTGAGTGCCATGGACGCCGGCGAACGCGATTGGAATAAGGTGCTGCGCATGGGGAACGTCTGCGGCTCGCTGACCGTGCAGCACAAAGGAGCTGTCGGGGCTTTTTGTAAAGACTCGGTCATGCGCGCGCTGGAGGAATAAAAAGCTGCCCGCGGGAACGAATTTTTGAAAGCGAAAGATCCTGACAAATTTTTCGGAAGGATCCATGCGCAGGATCGCAGAAGCGAAACGCATGTCGGCAGAGATCGAGAAAACGTGATTTTGAGGAAATAATTCTGACTTCAGAAAAGTGCCGCCGAAAGCAAAATGCTTTCGGCGGCTTTTGCTGCAATGAACGCCCGTCCGCGCAAATTTTTTTGCGCGGACGGGCGTTGTTGTTGTTGTCTCAGCGGGTCGGAAAGTATTTTTATAGTCGGATGATCCGTTTTTGCTTTTTCAGACTTGCTGTCTTTTAGGGCAAACCGTAAAAGCGTCGGACAGAGCAGACAATTCTGCTCTGTCCGACGCTTTTTTGTCGCGAAACCGCAAGCATCTTGAGGGACGTTCGCGGAAAATTATTTTTGTGCGGCCAGAGCTGCGTATTTTTTCAGCAGCCGCACGTAAATTTTGTAGTTTTCGAAAGAAACGTCGGGCGGGGTCTGGTGGTCGCAGGAAAAGAGTACTTTTCCTTTCCGCGCGGAAGGAAGAAGTCTTTCAAATTCGCGCGTCATCGCTTCTTCGCCGAACTTCATGCACATTTTGTCAAAATGCCCGATAAACGCCATTTGCGGTTGTTTCTGAATATACAGGGATACGTCCACGCCTGCCTGCCGTTCCAGCGGGAACATTCCGTCCGCACCCGCTTCGGCATACCAATCCACCGCTTTGGTGATGTCGCCGTCGCTGTCCACAAAACTGTAGGTATATCCTTTCAGAAGCGGCATTGTCTTTTTATAATAGGGCAGCAGAAATTCATCGAAGGTCTCTTTGGAGAGCATGGGGCCGTTGTTGTAGCTCATGTCCTCTGCGAAACTCATGAAATCGAAGGGGAATACGTTCATGGCGTATTCAAACACTCTTTTGATCCATGCGGCGTTGTCTTGGCAGATCCGATGATACAGTTCGGGCTGATCGTAAAAACTGTAAAGATGCGGTTCAATGCCCAGCAATACGCGCGGTTGCCAGAAAAATCCTTCTACGGTGAAGAAATGCAGCGTATCGCCGTCCGCGTGCGTTTTTTTCAGCCATTCGATATGCTCTTTGGGAAGAAAAGGTTCCGGATATAAGGTGGGTAAGATCTTTTCATAATCCGCTTCGTCGCGGATGATCCCGTGTCCGTATTCCTGCGGCTGGGGCGTCTGCGCGGTCTGCCAGGAAAAATAACTCTGGCAGCATTTATCCAACCCGAAATAGTTCTGAATGTCGTACGGGGTCACGCAATCGGCGGGCAGTCCCTCTTCTCTCCAGCGGTTGACCGTAAGATGCCAATAGGGCGCCCATTCGATCGCAGGCAGTCGGTCGATCGGTTTGCCTTCCATAAAATTTTTAAAACGTTCGGATGTTGTCATAAAATTTCCTCCCCTTTTTGTTCAAGAGCTTTTCTTAAGTATAGCACATAGAAAAATACAGGTAAAGAAAGGATATAAAAAAAGAAAAAATCAAAAGATACCAAAATTTAAAAAAAATATACCAAATCTTTTCGGATGTGTTATAATGGAAAAAAGGAGTGCGGAATGAAAACAGTTCATGATGAATGGCAGATGGAGCAAGGCTTCGGTTTTTTTCTGGAGGAATTTGTCTATACGCAGGACACGGTCATGAAAAATGCGCATTTTCACAATTACCTGGAAATAACGGGAGTAAAAGGCGGAAAGATCGTATACTGTTTCGGGGATCGCGAAGTAGAGGCGGGGGACGGCGACACGGTGATTGTCAACCATATCGAGCCGCACGCCGTGCGCGGTACGCCTGAGCGGGCGGAGGTGACCGTGATCGGTTTTCGACCCGAATTTGTCTGGCGGGGAGCGGACGAGGTAGACTACCGCTACATCGAGAATTTTTTCAACAGCGAAGAAGTGTTTGCGAATTTTGTACCGTCGTCGGCGGAGTACGGAAAAGAGATCGCGGAGCTGATGGGCGAGATCGCGGCGGAATACAGGCGGCGCGAAGACGGTTACAAACTGATGATCAAGGCAAAGCTTCTGCAACTTTTGACGCTCTTATACAGGCATCATCCGCGCGTTTCGGCGGGGGATCGGTACAGGCATTTTGAAAAACTGAAAGCCGCCGTCGATTATGTGGGCGAGAATTTCGCAAGAAACGTGACACTGGCAGAGTGTGCCGACGTTGCGGGGTATTCGCCCGCCTACTTTTCGTTAGTATTTCATCGTCTGCTCGGAGAACGTTTCTGCGATTATTTGTCCAAAGTTCGGGTGGAAAAATGCTGTGAGCTGCTCAGCCGCACCAGTCTTTCCGTGAAGGAGATCGGCTGTCGGTGCGGGTTTGCAAATCCTTCCAATTTCCTTACGATTTTCCGCCGCCTGAAAGGGGTCACTCCTTTGCAGTATCGGAAAAATCAGAAAAAATGAGCATAGAGTCCCGAAGGCGCAAGACGCCTTCGGGACTCTATGCTTTTTTGAGACAAACCCGATACTATAAATCGGAAGGCTGAAAAGGATCGGAAAGATAAATTTAAAAGGGATGTAAGTTTCGGAAAGGCTGGCAGAGTTTAAAGGTTACGGAACTGATTGGGGGTCAGTCCCGTGACTTGACGGAATGCGCGGATAAAAGCGGAGACGTCTGTATAGCCGACTAGTTCGGCGATCTCCTCGATGCCGTTGTCGGTCGATTTGAGAAGATTTTGCGCCTGAGTGATGCGAAAGGAGCGCAGGTATGCGCCGGGAGAAAAGCCCGTATGCAGGCGGAACAACCGCACGAAATAGAATTTGGATAAAAAACATTCGGCAGCGAGTTCATCGAGCGAGACAGGTTTTGCATAATCTTTTTCGATGATTTCTTTGGCGCGCAGGATGCGTGCGCGCGGCCGCACGTGGTTCTCGGCGGAATTTTGTTCGCTTAAGAGGAGCGCAAAGGCTTCTCCGAGTGCGGCGGAACATTTTAAAAATTCCTGGGGCAGAACAATGCGCGGTGCGGAAAATAGCTCGTTCAATGCGGCGCGGAAGGTAACGGTGTCGCGGATAGGAATGACAAAACGGTCGCCCGCGGTAATATTTTCGTAAAGGTACGCGGCGGCCGTGCCGCCGAAGTGGACAAATCGGAAATGCCAATCTTTTCCGTCGGTACAGTATTGTTGCCATTCGTTGCAGTCGATCAGCATGACCGTATCCGGCTTCACGGTGAAAGTTTTGCCGCGGTAGACAAGTTTTCCCTGTCCGCCGAGGGTAAACAGCAGAAGATAGCAGTTATAGCCCTCGCGTTCGGTGAGGTAATTGTTGCCGCAGCGGAATTCTCCGACGCTTATGACCGACAGGCTGAGCAGTGGGAAAAGATCATTTTGTATGGCGGCAAAGATATTATGCTGTTCGCGCACGTCGTTCTGAAATTTCAGGTACACGCAGGTTTTCTCCTTTCGGGATCGTTTGTGGGTTTTATTGTAGCACAAGTCCGGGAAATTGAAAAGCAATTTCTGCATATTTTTCCGCAAGGGCGGCTATTGTATTGATCAGACAAAGATGATACAATACAAAAGAAATCCATAAAAAGGGGAAAGAAAAATGACAAATCGTGAACGAGCATACAATCTTTTGCATTACAAAGGGGTAGACCGATTGCCTGCGGTGCATTTCGGGTACTGGAACGAGCTGTTGGACGAATGGGCGCAACAGGGGCATATCAGCAAGGAACTTGCGGCGGCTTGGGCAGACGGTAATGAGGCGGATGCACAGCTGAACGAGATCCTGGGCTGGGATTTCAACTGGTACAGGGTACGCGGCGGGAATACCGGACTTTTTCCCGCTTTTGAAATGAAGGTATTGGAAGTACTGCCGGACGGATTCAAGCGCGTGCAGAACTATCTGGGACTGATCGAGCGGGTGCGCGACGGTGCGGGCTCGATCCCTGCGGAAGACGATTACCTTTTAAAAGACCGTGCGGCGTTTGAAGAGCTGTACAAGCCGAAAATGCAATTTTCGGCGGACAGAGTGCCGGTTGAATATTTTAAAGAACAGTTTGAAAAGGATCGCGGCGATACGCCGATCGGATTGCATCTGGGCAGTGTTCTGGGGGATATCCGCAGTATGCTGTCTGTAGTGGGAATGTCGTACATGATCTGCGACGACTACGATCTGTTTGCGGAGATCATCGACACCTACGCGGATATGCAGTACAAGGTAGCGGAAGAGGTGCTGAAAACGGGCGTGAAGTTTGACTTTGCACATTATTGGGAGGATATCTGTTTCAAGAACGGGCCGTTGATCTCGCCTGCAATGTTCGAAGAACTGTGTGCAAAACACTATAAAAAGAGAAACGATCTTTGCAAAAAATACGGCATAGACATCATATCGTTGGACTGCGACGGCGTAACGGAAAAGCTGTTGCCGATCTGGTTTGAAAACGGAGTGAATACGATGTTCCCGATCGAGATCGGGACATGGGGCGACCAGTTCGAGCCTGCGCGCAAGAAATTCGGCAAAGAGATGCGCGGCGTGGGCGCAATGGATAAGACGGCTCTGCGCAAAGACAAAGCGGCGGTGGATGCGGAGATCGAGCGCATCCGCAGGTTGGTCGATCTGGGCGGATACATTCCTTGTCCCGACCATCGTCTGATGCCCGGTACAAAGTGGGAGCTGGTGCAGTATTATATCGACGAGATCAAAAAAATCAAGCCGTAAAGCGTATGCGGCAATTGTGTTGGAAGTGTGCCGCCGCTCCGCAACTGCGGAGCGGCGGCTGTACAATTTGCGGGCGGAACCGAAAGAGCAAGCGTGCCTGCAATATTTCCTAGACAGGACAAAAAAGTACAGAAATAGCAAAATTTTTCTATCTGAAAGGCAGAAGTGGCGAATAAAGAGCAAGATTTTACCCTTTTGCAACAAAGAAAGCCATTTCATTTTTGGAAAGACGGGTGTATAATAAAGATAAGAATTGCATGGAGGCAATGAGGAGAGATGGCAAAATTTGAAGAAATGTCTGCTTTGCTGCAGCGCGGCAAGGCGAAAGATCTGGCGGCGTTGGTAACGGAAGAACTTGCGGCGGGAACATCGCCGAAAGACATATTGACGCAGGGACTGATCGTCGGAATGGGGATCGTCGGTGAAAAATTCAAGAACAATGAAATTTTTGTACCGGAAGTACTGATCGCGGCGCGTGCGATGAATGCGGCTTTGGCGGTATTGAAACCTGCACTGGCTGAATCGGGCGTGGAACCTGTCGGCACGGCGGTGATCTGCACGGTCAAGGGCGATCTGCACGATATCGGTAAGAACCTGGTCAAGATGATGATCGAAGGAACGGGGATCCGTGTAGTCGATCTCGGCGTAGACTGCGATGCGGATAAAGTGGTGCAGGCAGTGAAAGACAACAATGCGGACATCGTATGTCTGTCCTCGCTTCTGACGACGACGATGATGTACCAGAAAGACATCATTGAAGCGCTGAAAGCGGCGGGAATTCGTGACAAGGTGAAAGTGATGGTCGGCGGTGCTCCGGTAACGCAGGCATTTGCGGATGAAATCGGAGCGGATGCGTATACGCCGGACGCGGCGAGCGCAGCGGAAAAAGCGCGTTCGTATTTTGACTGAGCAATCGGTGCGAAAAAGGCGGCCTGCGGGCTGCCTTTCTTTATACCGTTGATATCTTTCGGATCGGGCATTTTTGGCTGAAAACGGGGAAAAGCGGTAAAATTTCAATATAAATAAAGAAAGGAAATAAGAGAATGGGAAAGCAACTTTTGTTTGATATATTGCAGCATAAGAGAGTAGATCGGCCGGCTTGGGTGCCGTTTGCGGGGATCCATGCGGGGAAGCTGACGGGAGCGACGGCGATCCAGGTACTCAAAGACGAAGATAAGCTGTATGATGCGCTGATGGAAGTGAACAAGCTGTACAGACCGGACGGGCAGCCGGTATTGTTTGATCTGCAGGTAGAAGCGGAGATACTCGGGTGTGAGCTGCAATGGTCGGAAGACACGCCGCCGACGGTCAAGACGCATCCGTACGATGAAGCGCGTCTGATACCTTGCCGTTGCAAGATGCCGACGAAAGAGAGCGGCAGACTGCCGATGATCCTGCGGACGATGGAGCGGCTGAAAGCGAGCGTCGGGGATAAGACGGCGTTATACGGACTGGTATGCGGGCCGTTCACGCTGGCGTCGCACCTGCGCGGCACGGAAATATTCATGGATATGTTCGACGAACCCGAATATGTTTCCGATCTGATCGCGTATTGCGCAGACTTTATCATTGCGGAAGCGAAGCTGTATGTGGAAGCGGGCATGGATGTGATCGCGGTGGTGGATCCGCTGGTTTCGCAGATCAGTTCCGATCATTTTGAAGAATTTTTGTCTGCGCCGTACACGAAGATTTTTGACGAGATCCGTAAAATGGGCGTATACAGTTCTTTCTTTGTCTGCGGCGACGCGACGCGGAACATTGAATGTATGTGCAAGACGAAGCCGGATTCCATTTCCGTGGACGAAAACATCCGCATTGCGGATATTCGTCCGATCACGGAGAAATACGATGTGGCGGTAGGCGGAAATATTCCGCTGACGACGGTGATGCTGCACGGTTCGCAGCAGGACAATATGAAATATGTTGTGGAGCTGATCGACAGCGTTAAGGACAGCAATCACAACTTTATCGTATCGCCGGGCTGTGATATGCCTTATGACGTGCCGGTGGAAAACACGATCGGCGCGGCGCAGGCGGTACTTGAATATGAAAAGGTAAAAGAGCTGGTCAAGAATTACGAAGCGACCGATTACAGCAAATTTGAAATTGTGATACCCGACTATGCAAATCTGAAAAAGCCTCTGATCGAGGTGTTCACGCTGGATTCTTCCAGCTGTGCGGCTTGTACGTACATGATGGGCATGGCAAATGCGGCGAAAGAGAAATACGGCGATAAGATCGACGTGGTGGAATACAAATTCACGGTAAAAGAGAACATTGCGCGCGTGATGAAAATGGGGATCAAACAGCTGCCGAGCATGCTGATCAACGGCGAACTGAAATATTCGTCGATCATACCGGGATTGGATGAACTGAGCAAGGAAATCGAGGCGAAGTTCTGATGGCTGACGCGTGGTTTGTCCTGGGGTATCTGGGCAGCGGAAAGACGACATTTGTCAAAGATTTTCTGGCGCGGCATCCGGGGCGGAACGCGGTTTTGGTGAACGATTTCGGTGCCGAAGACGTAGACGGCGTGATTCTGGAACACAGCGCGGTGAAAGTGGAGAGTATTTTCGACGGTTCGGTGTTCTGCACCTGCCGCAGCGAAAAGTTTGCGGAAGCGATGATCGCGCTGTCGGAAGAAGGGTATGATCGCGTGATTGTGGAAACGTCGGGGCTTGCCAATCCTTTTCAGATGCGCAAAATCCTGTCGTTTATCAACACCCGCGCGAAAGTTCCGTATCGTATGCGCGGTGCCGTGTGTATCGTGGACGCGCGGAATGCGGAAAAGGTACTGTATTCATTGAATTCGGTCAAAATGCAGATCGCGGCAGCGGACGTCATTCTGATCAACAAGACAGATCTTTCGGATAAAACATCCCTTTTGCGGCTGGAAAACGCGGTGCGCGCTTTCAATGCTGACGCGCCGCTGTACTTTACGACGGGCGCGCGGCTTGCGGATGAAAATTTCGAGGTGAAAGAGCGCACCCTTCCTGCACAGCTTGAAGATATTACGATTCAGAAAGCGAAAGCGGAGTTTGCGGACGTTTTGCCTGAGAATGTGCTTTGCGCGCTCGGCAGAGAACTTTCGGAGTTTTGTCACCGCATAAAGGGGATTGTCCGACGGGAAAACGAATATACGGTATTTGAATTTACCGACGGAACGGCGCATTGGGAAAAGACGGACAAGGAAGGAAATTTTCTGATCCTGCTGGGTGCGGGGAAATTTTCCCTGCGCGAGAGAGCGGAACAGGTTTTAAAAGAGAGCGGGGTCGCGTTTACGTTATGCTGAATTTTTCAAAGGAAAAACTTACATCGAAGTCGGAAATCGAGCGCTTGCTTGCACTTGACACAAATTCGGCGGATTTTTACGAGTTGCTTGCTGCGTCGGAAGCGTATGCGCGGCGCACGTTCCGCAGGGGGTATGTGTTCTGTCAGATCGGGCTGGACAGCAATCCTTGCATAGGGAACTGTTCGTTTTGTTCGATGGCAAAATCGCACTTTGTGGTGAGCGGGCGGTTCATGCGCACAACACAAGAGGTGCTGGCAGAAGTGCAAAAAGCCGTTACGCCGCAGGTCAGCGATCTGTTTCTGATGACTACGGAATGTTACGACAAAGAAGCGTTTCTCGGCGTCGTCAAAGCGGTGCGGGAAGCGATCCCGCCGCAGATGCGGCTGGTGGTAAATACGGGCGATTTCGACAGTACGTATGCAAAGAAATTGCGCGAAAACGGTGCCACGGGAGCGTATCATATCGTGCGGCTGCGCGAGGGAACGGATACGGATATTCCCGTAAAGAGACGGGAAGAAACGCTGGAAGCGATTGCGTCGGCTGGGTTGGATCTGTACTATTGTGTGGAGCCGATCGGAAAAGAACATACATACGGTGAAATTGCGGATGAGATTCTGCGCGCGCAACGGCTGAAGGTGAAGTATATGGCGGTGATGCGGCGCGTCGGAGTTTGCGGTACGCGGAAACAGGATGCAGGGGAGATCACATCGCGCGAGCTTGCGAAGATTGCGGCGGTGGCGATGCTTGCCGTGCGGCCTCCCGTTTCCATGAACGTGCATGAAGTAAATCCTGCGGCGATGCTGGCAGGGATAAATCAGCTGTATGCGGAATACGGCGTGAATCCGCGGGATACGGCGGCGGAAACGTCGCGCGGACGCGGTTACAGTACTGAAGAATGCGTGAAACTGCTTTCGGAAAACGGTTGGGAAGTGCCATGCTTATAAAAGTTTTATCGGGATCGAAGATCAAAGAATACAACTGTGAAAAGGGAGAAAATCTTCTCTCGTTTTTGCAGAAACAGGGATATGCGGTGGCGGCGCGCTGCGGCGGTAACGGAAAGTGCGGAAAATGCCGCGTGCGTGTCATCGAAGGTACATTCGAAGGCGAAAAGGACGGGTATGTGCTGTCCTGCCTTGCGACGGTAAACAGCGATGCGTTCGTGGAAGTTTTCGAGACGGAAGGGGGCGGCCTGACCTATACGGCGACGGGCGGATTGCGCACGGAAGGCGAAGAAGGGTTGGGTATGGCTCTGGATATCGGCACGACGACGCTTGCCTTTTCGCTGACGGATCTTAAAACGGGCAGGGAGCTGGACAAATTCGGAACGCTGAACCGTCAGGGTGCGTACGGGGCAGACGTTCTCAGCCGTATTGCGGCGGCAGACGAGGGGAAAGGACGGCTGTTGCAGGAAAGCGTGCTTGCGCAGACGCGCGAGGCGATAGCGTATTTTGATAAAAAGTTTTCGTTCGGAAAACTCAGACGTCTGACCGTTTGCGGCAACACGACGATGCTGCACCTGTTTTTGGGAAAGGACGTACACGGCATCGGACAATATCCGTTCCGTGCGGAGTTTCTGGACACGGTGCGCCTTACGGGCGAAGAACTGGGGCTTGCGGCGGAAGAAACGGTGCTTTTGCCTTCGACTTCGGCGTATTTCGGGTCGGATGCGGTCGTCGGCGCATTGTCGGCGGATATCGAGGACGGCGTGAACCTGTTGGCGGATATCGGGACGAACGGTGAAATGATCCTGCACGCGCACGGGAAGCTGTACGCCACATCCACGGCGGCGGGGCCGTGCTTTGAAGGGGCGAACATCGAATGCGGCACGGGCGGCGTAGCGGGCGCGATCGACAGCGTCTGCGAAAAGGACGGCAAGATCTCGTACACGGTCATCGGCGGCGGCGAAGCGACGGGGATCTGCGGCGCGGGGCTTGTGGATGCGATCACGCTGATGGTACAAAAGGGCGTCATCGACGAAACGGGCGCCTTTGCGGACGGTACAAACAAATTTTATATCAGTGAAAAAGTTTATATTTCGCAGAGCGACGTGCGCGCGTTTCAGCTTGCAAAAAGCGCAGTGTGTGCGGGCATTTGTGTCCTGCTTTCCACGGCAGGCGTGCCGTATGAAAAGCTCGATCGTCTGTATGTTGCGGGCGGACTCGGATTCTATCTCGACAAGAATAACGCGGTGAAAGTGGGGCTGTTCCCCGCCGCACTGGCGGATAAGATCGTGGCGGTGGGCAACACGGCGCTGGCAGGGACAAGGGAATGTCTTTGCAGGAAAGAGAGTGTAAAAAAAGCCGAAGCGATCGCGCGCGGGGCGGAGTATCTGGATCTTTCGGCATCGCCCGAATTTATGGATGCGTACATCGAAAATATGAATTTCGGAGAAGAAGATGCGTAAATCGACACAAGCCGCTCTTAATGCGGCGGAAGGCAGGATCTGGCAATATGCGGAACTTGACTTTCAGGACATAGAGTTTTCAGAAGAAGTAGTGGCGGCATGCAAAGCCAACTTCTGCGGGAATTACAATAAGTCCTGGCAGTGTCCGCCCAACGTGGGTACGCTGGAAGAATTGAAAGCAAAGTATTCAAAATATCCGCATGCGTTTGTGTTCACGACAAAGCACGGCATTGAGGACAGCTATGACATCGAAGGCATGGAAGTCGCGCGCATCGAGCATGAAAAAGTGGAAGACCTGATCCGTCCTGTACTGCCGGAAGGCAGTGTGATGCTGGGGGCGGGCGGCTGTAACGTCTGTAAAAAATGCGCTTTCCCCGAACCGTGCCGGTTTCCGCAAAAGGCGAAAAGTTCGGTGGAAGCGTGCGGGATCAACGTCGTTTCCCTTGCCAAAAAAGCAAAAATCAATTATACTAATGGTGAGAACACCGTAACTTATTTCACTTTGGTGTTTTTAGGCGGCAATGAAACTGAATGAAGCGGGACTCAAGCAGATCCTGAATTTCAAACAACTGGAAAAACTGCTGCGGAATTATTCGCTGACGAGCGGGATGGATGTCGCGCTGTACGGATCGGATGGCGAAGAGCAGTTGTGCGTGCGCAACCCCGGCTGTATCTGTGAATACGGCAAGGGGCATTTTGCCTGCCGCGAAAGCATCGTGTTCAGCGGAAAAAAGGCGGCGGAGATCGGTTCGGCGTACATTTATGAAACGCCTTGCGGGCTGATCATGTGCATCACGCCTCTCGTGCTGGAAGAAGAACTTCTCGGTTTTATCACCACGGGGCCTGTCGTTTTATGGGATAAGGACGAGTTTTTTGCGGATGAATTCCGTAAAAAATGTGAAAAAGTAGGGTTGGATACGCAAAAATGTGATCCTTCGGGGATCCGTCAGATCGATTGCAAGAGCATGACGAGCATTGCGGAAACGTTGACCATGCTCATACGATATATGTTGCAGCAAGAGCAGAAGTATATCGGCCAGCGTCTTGAAATTTCCAAAATGAACATGGAGCGGCTGCGTGCGGCAAAGGAAATGCAGATCCGCGAATCCCAGCCGCATTACAACAAATACCCGATCGAACTGGAAAAAGAGCTGATTGCTTCGGTGCAGATGGGGGATAAGAACCAGGCGAAGCAGATCATCAACCGCTTTCTGAACGAAATTTTTTCGTATGCGAGCGGAGATTTAGAGATCGTGAAGGCGAAACTGTATGAATTTACGGCATTTTTGTCGCGCAGTGCGGTCGAGGCGGGGGCGCCTCTCGCGACGCTGACGGGAGTGATCAGGAAAAGTTCGCGCCTGCTTTTGGAGAATGCGGATTTTTCGGATATCTGCCGCGAAACGGTGGAGATCCTGGACGGATTTATCGACGCGGTGTATGAAAGCCGCGGTAAGAAAAATACGAGCGAGCATTTGTATAAAGCAATTCAGTATATTAACGCACATTATTTTGAAGATCTGAATCTGGACATCCTTGCGCAGAATGTATTTGTGAGCAGTTATTATTTAAGTCACCTGTTTCGCCGTGAAATGGGGGTAACGTTCAGCGATTATCTGACAAAAGTGCGAGTCAGCAGGGCAAAGGAACTTCTGATGGAAGGAAGGTCGGTGGAAGACGTTTCGGGGTGCGTAGGGTATCGGGACGGAAACTACTTTATCAAGATCTTTAAAAAATACGTGGGCGTAACCCCTTCCAAATACAGAAAAAGCGTTCTGAGCTGACGGCGGATTGTATTTTGGCGGTTTTGCTTTACGGTCAAAACGGTTTCCGATTGAAATCCGATGTGAAAATTTCGGGGCAAACGGGAAACGCAAGCAATGCGTTTCCCGTTTGCCCCTCTTTTAATCTCTTTTGACCTTTGGAAAAAGAATAGAAAGATTGCAATTTTTCAGATGTGCTTTATGAAACGATCTGGTGCAATGATTGTTTTGGAAAGGAGTTATTGAGATGCAGGCTGATTAAAAACGGTCGCGGTGGAAAAAGTATGATTGATTGTTGAATAGTTGAAAAGCGGGGCGGGATCGTCCCGCTTTTTTACGTTAAAAAACGAGAGACAGAGCGCATACTGGAAAAATTTTTCGGAATATTGCATGATCGATTTGTCAAGAGAGGGTTGCGGCGGAGTGGGGAGATAAGTCAAATTTTTGCAACTTATGGTTAACGGAAGGAGTAGAAACATCGGTTGTTTTTTGATATAATTCCTGCGAAATTCAGAAAAAGAGGCAGTAAAAGGTCTGCAGGCGAGAAAAAAGCGGATCGTTGCAGTTGACCGGAAGGAGAGATTATGCAGTTTGAGAAAGCAATTCCCGTATGGCTGGAAAAGCAGGAAAAGGCATTGAACAGTATCTGTGCGTTTTGCGTTTGTTTTAAAAAAGCGGAAAATGCGGAGTTATTCATCACGGCGAGCAATTGTTATAAGGCGTATTTAAACGGTAAATTTCTTGCATTTGGGCCGTCGCGGGCGGCGCACGGCTATTTTCGGATAGACCGCATTCCTTTGCGTGAATTGGAAGAGGAGAATGTACTGTTCATTGAAGCGGCGGGATACAATACGATGAATTATTGGGTGCTGGATCAGCCGGCGTTTTTGCAGGCGGAGATCACGGAAAACGGGCAGGCGAAACACTGGACGGGAAAAGATTTTTATGTAAGGTGTTACAGTGAACGTTTGCAGAAGGTAAGCCGGTTCAGCTACCAGCGCGCGTTTACGGAAAGCTATGTTTTCACTCAATCGCCTGTCAAAACGTATTCTCGCTGTTTCGGGGAAGATGCGGTTCTGCCTGTGCAGGTGACTTCTGGGAAATTTTTGCCGCGGGTCACGGATTATCCGGATTATGAGTGTGTGGCGGCGGAAGAAATCGAAGACGGTACATTTCGGGAAGGAGAGGGTGAGCCTTACCGCAATATTTGCATGGAAATCGAAAATCTGCGTATTTATCCGATCGGGGAATGGGAAAGCAATCCATCCGATTATGTGTGCAATCTCGTATATGAAAAGGGTGTCCGGAAAGAAGGATTGAGTGCGGGGGAATATGCGGTATTTGATTTTGGGAAAGCGGAGACGGGGTTTATCGGTACGGAAGTGAGAGCGGAGTCGGATGCGCACGTGTATATTTTGTTTGATGAAATGGATCTGCGTAAGTCGCCGGATGCGCCTGCCGAAGTTTTGCCGTACAGGAACGCCTGTGTAAATATTATTGAATATCGTCTCAAAGAGGGTGAATACAGGCATTTTACGTTTGAACCATATACGGCGCGGTTTGTGAAGGTGCTGGTAAGCAAGGGCAGAGTAACCACGCCGAAGGTATACATACAGAAATTTGAAAATCCCGACACGGATCGGTTTGCGTTTGAGTGTGCGGACGAGCGGCTGAACGCGATCATGGATGCGGCGTGCCGTACATTCCGCCATAATGCGGTCGATCTTCTGACGGATTGTCCTTCACGGGAGCGGGCGGGGTGGCTGTGCGATTCTTATTTTTCCGCGAAGGCAGAGCAGTTGTTTACGGGTGAAAATAAGGTGGAAGAAGCGTTTTTGCAGAATTATGCGATGAGCCCGCATCTTTCGTACATACCTGAAAAGATGATCCCGATGTGCTATCCTGCCGATTTTGTGAACGCGCAGTATATTCCGAACTGGGCGATGTGGTATATAGTGGAGCTGTACGACCAATATCAACGGAGCGGAAATTTTTCGGTGGCGGAAGCGAGCAGGGAAAAGGTATACGGGATCCTTTCGTTTTTTGAAAAATACCGCAACGAATACGGGCTTTTGGAGAATCTGGAAAGCTGGGTATTTGTGGAATGGAGCATGGCGAACGATGAAGAATTTATCAAGGGGATCAATTTCCCGTCCAACATGCTGTATGCGAAAGCGGTAGAGAGTGCGGGACTGTTATATTCGGACGGTGCATTGCTGGAAAAAGCGGAGAAGGTGCGCAGTGCCGTGCGGGAATATTCGTTTAACGGGGAGTTTTTTGAAGATAACCGCGTGCGGTGCGAGGGCGGAACGAAACTTCTCGGACATATTACGGAGACGTGTCAGTATTATGCATTTTTTTCGGGGGTTGCGACGCCGCAGACATATCCGAAGCTGTTTGAGCTGCTCACGGAAAAATTCGGGGCATCGCGTGACGTGCGCATGACCTATCCGCAGGTATACAAATCCAATGCGTTTATCGGGAATTATCTGCGGCTGATGATGCTTGCGCGGTCGGATAAGCGTACGCAGCTGAGACAGGAGTGTGTGGATTTCTTTTACGGCATGGCGCAAAAGACGGGAACGCTTTGGGAAAACGACAATCCTTGCGGCAGTCTTGACCACGGGTTTGCGTCCTATGCGGCGAATCTTTTGGTCGGGTATGTCAGCGGTTTCGCGGGTGTACACGGAAACAAGATCCTGTTTACGGATGCCGCGGAAAAGATCGATTGCCGCATCCGTATTCCTGTGGGGAAGGAAGAACTTATTTTCGAGCGCACGGACGGAGTCGAGAAAATACAGATCCCGCAGGGATATGAACGAGCGGACGTTCGCGAAGCGTTCTGACGGAGAGAAGAATATGATAACATACAATTCGCAATATTTTGAAATGGACGGCGAACCCTGGTTTCCTGTAATGGGGGAATATCCGTACAGTCGCAGCGATTGCAGGGATTGGAAGGAAGACCTTGCCAAGATGAAGGCGTTGGGAGTGGATATCGTATCCTCCTATTGCTGTTGGATCCACCACGAAGAAGCGGAAGGGCATTTTGATTTTCGAGGCAGCAAAAATCTCCGCAGGTTTGCAAAAGAAGTAAAGGCGGCGGGGATGTATTTGTGCCTTCGGGTGGGGCCGTGGGTACATGCGGAAGTCCGCAACGGGGGATTCCCCGACTGGGTGGAAAATAAAAAATACAGGGCGCGTTCCAACGATGCGGGATACATGGCGGACGTGGAAAGATATTTTACGCAGCTTTGCGCGCAGTGTGCGGGACTTACGTATAAAGACGGCGGGCCGATCGTTGCCGTGCAGGTCGAAAACGAATACAGCCAATGGGGCGTGCAGGGAAAGGGGATCGGTGACGAACACATTGCGGCGCTGATCGCCTTGTTGAAGGAAAAAGGTATGGACGTACCGCTGTATTTTGCGACGGGCTGGGGGAAAGCGGCGACGGGGCAAGCGATTCCCGTATGGGGCAATTATTGTGAAGCGCCGTGGGAAGCGCAGACGGGAGAACTGCCGCCGATGGATGGGTATCTGTTCACGGATAATCCCAACGATGCGAACATAGGCAGCGATACGGGCAGGAAAGAGATGGATGCCACCATTGCGCGTTCTCCGTATCCGTACGCGACGGTAGAACACGGGTCGGGGATTCAGGTAACAAAGATCCGCCGTCCCGTGATAACGGGCGAAGATTGCGGGGCGATGGCGCTTTGCAAGATCGGAAGCGGCGTGGCGATGTTGGGGTATTATGTATTTCACGGCGGGATCAATCCGACGGGCGCGTTCACGTCGATGCAGGAATACCGCGACGAGAAAAATTTGCGGGCGGGCTTTTGCTGTGATCTTCCCGAATTCAACTATGATTTTCAGGCGCCTGTCGGGCAGTACGGGGAGATTCGTCCGTGCGGGCGGGAGCTGAAGCTGTGGAATTATCTGATCCGCTATTTCGGTCGGCAGATCTGCACCCTGCCCGTTAGCTTGTTTCCGGGCAATCCTTCCGACCCGAACGATCTGCACGCACTGCGTTGTGCAGTGCGTGCGCGGGAGAATGGCGGGTTTGTATTTTTCAACAATTATGTAAGGCATTATCCGACAAAAGAAAAAAGTGTCCGTTCTTTTTCGCCCGTGCAGGGAGTAACGCTGCCCGATTTTACGCTGCAAAGCGGGCAATACTGTGCCTTTGTATTCAACAGGGAAATTTGCGGAACTCGTTTTCGGTATGCGCTGGCGACGCCCTTTTGCACGCTGAACGAAAAAGACTGCGTGTTCTGGGCGGAAGAAGGGCAGGGCGCGATCGAAACGGAGGGCGATCCTGCGGGGAAAGTGATTCTTCTGAGCAAGCAGGACGCGCAAAATGCCTGGTGCTTCTCTTATGCCGGAATGGATCGGCTGTTTGTCACGGACGGCGAGATGTACGCATCAGAGGGCGGAATTGTGCTTTTATGCGGCAAAAATGCCCGCCTGAAAATTTATCCGAAGCCCGAAACGCCGCCGTGCGGATTTGTCTGCACGGGCGACGAAGGTGTGTTTGGTTTGTACGAAAAAAATATAGACGTACCGTCTTTTTCTGTGCAAATCTGCGGCCAAGAATCGGGGAACGGATACACGGATTATGTTCTGAAATGCGAAGGCCCGTACGGGGACGTTCAGGCGGCGCATCTTGCGATCGGGTATGAGGGGGATCGCCTGGAAATTCTTTTGGACGGAGAAAAGGTGGCTGACGATTATTATACGGGCAAACCATATGTGTTCGGTTTGCGCGGATACGGGTACCCTTCGCGCATCACGGTGCGCGTCTGCGAACTGCGGCAGGATGCGTTCGTCTATACCGAGTATCCGCCTGCGTTCATGGACGGGAGAGCGTGCCGTCTGACATTTGTGCGGGCAGAAGTGCAGATGCGGGTATTGCTCGGTGCATGAAAAAAGACCGCCGAAGCGGTCTGAAAGAATTTTGTCCGAGACAATCCGGAAAGGTTTTGCCCGAGATAATCCGAAAAGGTTTTGTATAAGATTGTCCGAATCAACCGGTCGGGAAGGATCAGGAAGTTTTGAATACGCGCATACGCCAGCGGTGCGGGGAAACCTGGTACACTTTTTTAAATGCATTGATGTATGCGCTCTGTGAGTTATAATTGAGCCGCATGGCGATGTCGAGTACGGAGAGGGAATTGTCCATAAGCAGGATGGTGGAATAAACGACGCGGCTCTCGTTGAGGCATTGCACCATCGTTTTCCCGACATTTTTTTTGAATTCGCGGCAGATATAGCCGTGGCTGTAATGAATATCGCGGATGATGTCCTGCACGTCGCGGCAGAGAAAGGATTCGGATTTGAGGTTATCGAAAAAGTTTTCGATCCAATCAGGGTATTCGCGCTTCTGACGGATCTTATGTTTGAGAAGAATCCCGAGGATCTGAAAGACGACGGTCGTATGCAGCTGATCGAACAAATCCATGTGGCTGGAGAAGGAACTTTCGTAGACATTGAAGTAATTGAGCGTATATTCGAAAGATTCCATATTTTCGTTGATGGTATCGATGACGGTCACGGGCGACTGGCAGAGCGCGGCATACAGATTTTTATCGAGCATGGCGCAGAGCTTTTTCATTTTATCGACGGTGACATAAATATCGCGGTGCTGCAGGGGTGCGGTGCCTGGCGTGGCCTGATCGACGGGAATCATTTCGTGTGTAACTCCGGGCTGGATGAGTACGATTTTGGAAAAAGGATGGCATTCCACGGGCGTCCCGTTCACATAATTGGTTACCGTGCCGTTTACGGTGTAAGTGAATTCCCAGAAAAAGTGGGTATGGGGCGGGATATGCTGGTTGAAAAGGAGCGTCGTATAGGGCGAATTTGCCACGGCCTAAGACAAGAGTTTTTCTGAAAAAAGGTCAAAAATTTGCAATTTTACGACAATGGATGGAGTAGATTTTCCGTTTTCGGTCTGTTACAATACAGGAGAAAACGAGAAGAAAGCAAGCAATGGCGGGAGAAAACAGGATGATCATAAAAAGAGCATGGCGATTTCTGGCGCTGCTGATGGTGCCGCTGTTGATTACGGCGGGGTACGGATTCAGTGTTGAAGGTGCCGCGTCGATCGGTTACAACGGGAAGGGGAGTGCGGTACTGACGTTTGAAAGCGAACTCACGGCAGAGGAGTTTGAAGATGAGTTGCAGGAAAAGCTGAAGGGATTCAACATTGTATCGGGCGATGACGATATGCTGGTCGCGAAATCGGTGGAGCCGACGGAGACCGGCTATGAAGTTTCGGTAGCGTTCCGTCGTCTGGATAAAATCAAGCTGAACGGCGATTTTTATCTGGAGCCGTGGTCGGAGTTTGTAACGGAGGGGAGCGAATCGCTCGAACTGTTGGAAAAGCTGAACCGCGGCAATTTAAGCTGCACGGTATCGGCGCATTTTGACGGGGTTCTGGGTCAGATCACAATTCCGCGCACGACGGCGGACGGCATTTCACCGAAAGATGTTTCGGGGGCGGCGATCCCTCTGGAAACATTTGAACAGCAGGGCCGGGAAGCGGCGTCGGATACGAAACTGCTGTTGTTTCGTCTGTTCGGTTTGGAGGGCGTGACGCGGGCGCAGGTGACAGTACCTGGGCGGATCAGGGCATACGGCGGCAACGTGACGGTGCTTTCCGAAAACACGTTTGAAGTAGTTCCGGGCGAAGTCAATGCGACGGTACTGCGCAACAAGCTGGTTGTGGACGAAAACGGCACGGAAAAATTTGAAGCGGAAGTGACGAACGAAGCGGTGAGTATGCTGGTCGGGTATATAGTTTTTGATCAGGATGTCGATCCTGCGGTGTACTGGCTGATCGGGATCGCG
>QAKO01000029.1 GCA_003343765.1 Bacillota bacterium
TGTACGCAGTCGTTTCTGCAAACCATTTTAACGAAAGGCGGTATCTTATGAATTATCACATCGGAAATATGCTCATTTACCAGGAATTTGTCAGCGGGAACGATTGTCCGCTCTGCAGGATCCGTTCCATTCTCGAAAAGCGGCTCGTAGAACAATATCTCAATGAATCTGTCATGGAGGACTTCCAGCGCCGCATGGTCAACGAACGCGGTTTCTGTCTGCACCACACCGAAATGATGCATGCGCGCCAAAATAAACTTTCCTTAGCCCTCCAACACATCACCCGCCTGACAACGCTAAAGGGTCAGCTCGAAATCACTGCAGACTCCAAAAAAGCAAAAACTATGGGCGATTTCTTTATACATTCCCACGACACCTGCGTCATCTGCGATAACGTCGAGGTCAATATGATCCGCTACTATAAAACTGTGGCGGAAATGTTCTTCGCCGAAAAAAAATTCAAGGAAATTTTGCTGTCTGTCGACGGATTCTGTCTCGAACACTTCGGAAGTCTGCTCCGCTATGCCGACTTTGCAAGATCCCGTAAAAAAGATTATATCTACTCCCTTACAAAATTAGAAAAAGAATCCATCGAAAAACTTCTCGTCGACCTCAACCGCTTCGCCGCAAAACACGACTACCGCAACGCGGATATGCCCTGGAACGGCGCCGATAAAGCTCTCGCCCGCTCTATCATAAAACTCCATGGAGAACAATCCAAATAGATTTTATTCGTTGTTTACTCGACATATGTCGTATAAAATTTATCAAACCATTGACATACTTTGGAAAATAGAGTATAATGAAAACAGTTGACGGCCTCGACGTTGACAAAGGAGTGGGCGGAAAAATGAATAAGAAAGATAAGCGCAGCCGTAAAACAGTCAGCGCCATTCAAAGCACTCTGTTAGAATTACTCTGCACAAAAAGAGTCCAGGAAATTAAAATCGTGGATCTGTGCACGGCGGCAGACATCAATCGTACGACTTTTTACCTGCACTTTTCCGGAATAGCCGACGTCCTCGAAGAACTGCGGAGCGAGATCACCGAACGCATTTTTGAAAATATCGATGAAATTGCTGATTTCAATAAACCGAAAAACCCTATGCCGTTTTTAAACGTCTGTACTGACGTATTGGAATCTTATCCGCATTTCACCGATTTTGTGCGTATGTCTCAGGATGCGGATATCTTTCTTTCCAAATTGAAAAAACAGTTTTCTCAATCCATCTGCAAGCACTACCTGGAAACCTGCGGTTCTTGCATGGAAAATGCTGTGTATGTATTCCGTTTTCTCACTTCGGGAGTCCTTGACACCTATACAGAATGGCTGCAAAGCGACCGCTCTGTATCTTTCGATACCATTTTAAGTCAATGCGCTCCGATCGTCGCCGCCGGTCAGGAAATTTTAGCCAAAAACACCACCGAAAGTATGTAACGGCATAAATTTTAATATGGAGAACTCAGAATGCATATTGCCGTCATTGCCGACGTTCTCGGCGAAGAAAACAACGGAACCTCAATTACCGTAAAAAGACTTATAACAAACTTGAAAAAACGCGGACACGAAGTGCTTGTCGTGGCACCCGGAAATCCCGACGAAAAGGATTATTATCCCGTCGATAAAATCGATTTCAAGATCTTTAACGATTATGTCGCCAAAAACGGAGTCGTTCTCGCAAAACCAAACGAAGATCTTCTCCGTTCCGTGATCGAAAAATCCGACGTCGTACACGCCCTCATGCCCTTCCCGCTCGGACGTTCCGCCGTGCGCATCTGCAATGAAATGCATAAGCCGCTCACCACTGCCTTCCACGTCCAGCCTGAAAATGTAAGCAGCCATTTCGGATTACAGAAAAGCAAACCAGTCAATTCTTATATCTATAAAAATTTTTTCAACGGCTTTTACCGCTTTTCCGATTACATTCATTGTCCCACCGAATTCATTGCCGATCAGCTGCGCCGCCATGGCTACACGCAGGATCTCAGGATCATTTCCAACGGCGTTGATCCGGCTTTCGTACCCGGAAACGATCCTAAACCGGATGAATATGCCGATAAGTTCTGCATTTTGTCCACAGGCAGGCTCGTCAAGGAAAAATGCCAGAGCGAACTTCTCAAAGCGGCAGCCCTATCCAAATATGCGGACAAGCTTCAGATCTTTCTCGCCGGCGACGGACCTCAGGAAAAACGCTTGCAAAAACTCGGAAGCAAACTGCCGAATCCGCCTGTCATATCTTTCATGAAAAAAGAGGAACTCATCCGCACGATCCACTTCTGCGATCTCTATGTACATTGCGCTTACGCGGAAATCGAATCCATCGCCTGCGTGGAAGCAATTACCTGCGGCCTCGTCCCGATCATTGCTGACAGTAAAAAATCCGCCGCAAAATATTTTGCGCGCAACGAAAGCAATCTTTATCGGGCGGCAAATCCCGAAGATCTCGCCAGAAAAATCGATTATATGATCGAACACCCCGAGGTGCGGCAGACCCAGCGCGAACAGTATATCCGTTATGCCGAAAAATTCCAGATCGATAAATGCATCGACAAAATGGAAGAAATGTTCGAAGACGCCGTTGCAGGCCGCCATAAGAAACAGATCGTTTAATCCTATGTATAAAAACTGTTTAAAAAAAACGCCGCCCGCGGCGTTTTTACAATTTACTATGCCCAATCTTGGGAAACTCACCCTCGCAAAAGCCGCTTTCCTCTATATGCTCGGAGGTACCCTCGGTACTCTGTGGGAAGTCATTTTCAATGTGTTTTTCCAGATCGCAAACGGGTATACCGTTCAATTTATCTACTGCAGCGGAAGTCTGTTTACTACCTTTAACCCTGTCTATGGCTTCGGTACGCTCGTCATTGTAATATGTTTGCGGCGTATCCGTAAAAATTGGCAGGTCTTTCTCTGCGGAGCATTTCTCGGCGGTCTCGTCGAAATACTCCTTTCTCTTTTGGAAGAATCCCTGTTCAGGACCCGTTCCTGGAACTATACATCTTGGCCCATGAATATTGCAGGGCGGACTACCATTCCCATCATGATCCTTTGGGGCGCTCTATGCATGGCAGTCATCTTCGCTTTCTGGAAACCTGCCGACCGCTTTTTCGAAAAATTACCCCAAAAAACTTTAAAAGTTTTAGGTTGGTGCGCGCTTGTTCTCATTCTCTTTGATCT
The DNA here is from genome assembly GCA_003343765.1 of Bacillota bacterium. Taxonomy (GTDB): domain Bacteria; phylum Bacillota; class Clostridia; order Christensenellales; family Borkfalkiaceae; genus Borkfalkia. Next base: position 3,179 of record QAKO01000029.1, read on the forward strand.
CGCGCTGACCTGCCTGGCAATTCTCCGCTATGTCAACAGAACCTCTCCCGCTTTCACAGCTCTCGGAGAGTGGATCGACAAGACTTTCCCCGATTCGTTTATGCGGAAACACTTCCCGAGCATGAAAATAAAAAAATAAATTTTTTCTCCTGGCGCGGACACAGACTGTGTCCGCGCCGGGATTTTTTCGATCAGCTAATACGCCTGCCCGAAACATATCAAAATCCGATCTCTTACTGCGGCAGATTAAAAATTTTTAGCAAAATCTTTTCAGATCTGCATGATCCGAAAAGATTTTTTAATAAGAGACAAACCGTTTTAAACACACTTATACTGCCTGTCTGCATACCGACCAAAAATCGGAAAACAATGTTTTTACCGCTTTCCCACATCCCGTTTAAACTCGCGGTGCTTTTTCATACTAAAATCTTTATAAAAATTGCCCGAGATCGCAAAAATTTGCGACCTCGGGCATTGTACTCTGTAATGTTACTCTTCCGCCATAGAAGCACTTTCGAATGAATGGACACAAAAAACAAAAACAGAAATCAAAAATGCGGATGCTCCTGCGAAGGTTCCGACTGCTCGTCCGTGGGCATCCCTTTGCGGCTGCGGACTTGCACGACTGTCTTTTCATACCCATTTCCCTGCGGGCGATAAAACTTTTCGTATTTGAGAGAATCCGGCAGATATTGCTGCTCGACCCAACCGCCGTAACTGTGCGGATATTTATAGTTTCCGCTCGCCGCTTTCGCCGCCTTATCCCCGTAAGAATTATCTTTCAGATAAGGCGGGATATTGTCATCGCGCACTTCCCGTGCGGCGCGGCGCGCCCCATCCATTGCCAAAATGACCGAATTGGATTTTTCCGCTTCGCAGACATAGATGATCGCATTGCTCAAAGGGATCAGCCCCTCCGGCGCACCCAGCTTTTCAAAGGCATACATCGCCGACGTTGCCACGACCAGAGCGTTCGGATCTGCCATTCCGACATCTTCGCTGGAATGTACCACAAGTCTCCGCAAAATATTCATCGGATCGCAGCCGCCTTCTATCAGACGAAAGGCATAATACAGAGCCGCATTCGAATCACTGCCGCGAAGGCTCTTGCAAAATGCCGACAGCATATCGTAATATGTGTCTTCATTGAATGCGAGAGATTTCCGCTGAATCGACTGTTCTGCATCCGAAAGCGTAACATGGATGTGTCCGTCTGCGCCCGGCGGCGTTGTAAGCACCGCAAGCTCCAACGCATTGTACGCAGTCCGCAAGTCCCCCGCGCTCATCCGCGCAATATGCCCGATCGCCTCTTCATCCACTTCCGCCTTATACGCCGCCAAGCCCTTCCGCGAAGTCAGCGCACCTTTCAACGCTTCCCGGATATCTTCTTCCGTAAGCCGACGGAATTCAAACACCCGACACCGCGATACAATTGCAGGAGTCATGGACGCAAACGGATTTTCCGTCGTCGAGCCGATAAATATAATTGTCCCCTGCTCGATCGCAGGCAGCAAAGAATCCGATTGTGTCTTGTTGAACCGATGACATTCGTCCAAAAGAAGATACGTCTTTTTTCCGTAAAGTTTCAGACTGTTGCGCGCATCTTCCACGGCCTTCTTGACATCCGCAACCCCGCTCTGTACCGCGTTCAATTTCACAAAATTTCCGTGCGTCGTCGCCGCTATTATATTTGCCAGCGTCGTCTTGCCGCATCCGGGCGGCCCCCAGAATATACAGCTCCCCAACCTGTCCAGCCGTATCGCACGGCGCAATAAACTGCCTTCCGCCACGATATGCTTTTGCCCGATAAATTCATCCAGATTGTTCGGGCGCATCTTATCTGCCAAAGGCTTCGCATCATATTCATTGTGATTGAGGTCAAATAGATCCATCTTATTCGCTCCGTTCTGCCTTCGCACCTTTTTTCAATCTGCGCGGCAATTTTTCACCGCGCATCAGCGCCTTTATGTTTTCCGCATTCTCTTTCCCGAGCCGATACCCGGACTCATACGCCGTCGGATGATATTTCATTTTATACTGCGAGATCTGCCCCATGTCCGGCTCCAACCAAAGATCCGCCCGCTCGCTCTTTCTCCTGCAATGATCGCGCGTTCTTTCATAATCCATTATATCATACACGCGCGTGATCAGCGACAGTACGTTCGGAACTTTCTCGACACTCCCGCATTTTCCGAGAACATCGACCGCCACAACGACATCCGCCCCCATCTCGCGCACCTGTTTGACCGGCACCCGACACAAGACTCCGCCGTCTACCAAAAGCATCCCGTCCTTTTCCACAGGTCTGAAAACCGTCGGCATCGAACTCGAAGCCAAAATCGCGTCCGTAACGTTTCCCTCCCGAAACGTCTTTAAAGTTCCCGATATCAGATCGACCGAAACACAGCAAAAAGGAATCTTCAGATCGGAAAAATCACAGTCTTGTAACAGTGAAAGCATCATCTTCCTAACTTTTGTCCACCGCATCAATCCTAATTTGCTCAAAGTCAGAAGTCCCAGATCCACAATGTCAAACGCCGACAGCTGTTGAACCGTCTGCTGCATTTCATCCGCACTCATTCCTTTTGCGTAACAGGCACCGATGATACTGCCCATCGACGATCCTGAAATAAAATCAGGACGGATCCCTTCCTCTTCCAATGCCTTCAAAAATCCGATATGTGCCACGCCGCGCGCCCCGCCTGCTCCCAGCGCAAGCCCCAGTTTTCTGTTCATAATCTCTTTGCTCCGTTCATATATTTTTAGTATGATCCGTATCCGAAAAATCGCGGCCTTCGCCGTTTTGCTTCTCTTTCCCTTCCTTCTCTTGGCTTCCCCGAAAGATTACGCGACCGCCTGTGCCGAAGGCATCGCACTTTGGTCAAAATCTGTCCTGCCCGCCTTGTTCCCGTTTATGGTCACAGCCTCGCTTCTCTCCAAAACAGGCGCCGCCAAAATTTCGGACAGGCTATCCCCGCTCATGCGATCCTTAAAACTGCCCGCCGCCGCTTCGCTCTGCATCTTTTTGAGCATACTCTCCGGCTATCCTGTCGGCAGCCGCTGCTTGCTCGACATGAAAAATGCAGGCCTCATTTCCGAAAAAGACACCACGCGTGCCAGCCTTGTCTGTTCCACTTCCGGCCCCATGTTCCTGCTCGGAAGCGTCGGAGTCGGTATGTTTTCCGACCTTACAGCAGGTTTTATCCTGCTTGCAGCACACCTTGGCGGAGTCTTTCTCGTCTATGCGTTTTCCATACCCTTTTCAAAACCCGCACAGCCTTGCATAGCTCTGCCCGTTTCGCTTCAAAAATCTGATAACGTGTTCGCAGAAAGCGTCCAAAGTGCCGTCATTTCCATTTTATGCGTGGGCGGATTCATCGCCTATTTCTGCGTCATCGCAAAAGCACTCGAAAACACAAATCTGATGGAAATACCCGTCTTTCTGTTTTCCGCGCTGTTTTCACTTTTTCATCAGGGCCCTGCCGCCGTCGGTTTCGTCCACGGCCTTCTCGAATGTACCCGCGGCTGCGCCGAACTTGCCGCATACGGCGGTCTTTTTGCCCTGCCCTGCGCCGCTTTCTGTATAACACTCGGCGGCGCCAGTATCCTCGCTCAGCAGTTCGCGTTTCTCAAACCCGCCGGTGTGAAGATAAAACATTTTATCGCAATCAAATTGCTGCAGGCGCTTCTCTCATTCTGCCTTTGCCTGCTCTTTCAAGCGATATTCCTTTGATCCGAAACAAAAGACAGTGTACGTATGCCGTTTTTTATGTCGGAGACTTTTTTGTCCCAAAAATAAATTCTCTCTGTCCGAAAAAGCTGCACGGGTTAATAACATCCGAGCAGCTTGAAATTTTTTGAATATTGCGAAAGGCGATCCAGCGCCATGCACACATTTTTTTCCGATATGTCCCCTTCAAACTCCACAAAGAAACAATATTCTCCCGGGGAATTTTTGATCGGACGGGATTCGATTTTTGTCATATTCAGATCATATACGGACAAAATCTGAAGCATTTTTAACAGAGCGCCCGGCTCATGCGGACAAGTCGCCGCAAAATAAATACGGGTGCTTGTTTGCGGAAGATTTTCTTTCCCTTTTCGGATCAAGAGAAAATGCGTAAAATTTTTCGGCTCATCCGCTATATTCCCGCCGATGAATTCAAATCCGTCTTCCCGCACATGCGAGCCAACGATCCCTGCATCGCCTTTCCCTTTTATGTGCGACAGGCTCTGCATGGTGGAATCGGTGTATATGACTTTAACATCCGGCAGCTCCTGCGACAAAAACACAGAACATTGCAAAATTGCCTGCTGGTGCGAATACAGATGCGTTATGTCTTCCAGTTTCGTACCCTTTCTGACGATCAGTCTGTGTTCGATCGGCAGTACAAACGCACGCACCGCGTACAGCTCCGCATTTGCATACAGCAAATCAAGATTCTGCGTTACGGCTCCCTGCAGAGTATTCTCCACCGGCAATACCGCTTCTTCAACTTCGCCTTTCAAAAGAGCTTGCACAACGCCCGCAAAACTATGATAGGGTACCTGCTCCTTGTCCGGACTCAACTGCTTCGCTGCAAGAGAAGAATAACTGCCTTCCGGCCCGAGATATCCGGTTTTCCCTTGCGGCGCACACTGC
>QAKO01000003.1 GCA_003343765.1 Bacillota bacterium
CCGCTCCCCGTCACCCGCGAAACGATCCCGAACCGCTCCGTTACCGCGCGTTCCAGTTCCCCCTGCACTGTCCTGCCGTTCTCCTGTATCTGCCAGCCGCAAAAATGCGTACCGTCATAACAGACTTTCATCACTATATTCATAGTTTGCACCAATTTCCGCATAACGTATGCGCGATTTCGTCACAAATCTCAATAGAAATAATTGAGTATCGCAAACTTTCCGCCAAAATAAATATTCAGGAACACCACACCTGTGATCAGCCCCGCAAGCAGGATCAGCCCCACAACGTCACGCCAGCCGAACGTGAGTTTTTTGTACTTCGTCCTTCCCTTCGAACCGCTGTAACAGCGCGCATCCATCGCATCGCCCAAATCTTCCGCCCTGCGGAACGCACTCACTAAAAGCGGCACGAGCACGGGGATCATCGCCTTTGCACGCTTGATCAGTCCGCCCGTTTCAAAATTCGCTCCGCGCGCTTTCTGCGCAGATATGATTCGGTTTGTTTCATCGATCAGCGTCGGAATAAACCGTAAAGCAATGCTCATGATCAGCGCCAGTTCATGCACGGGAAAATGAATCCATTTGAGCGGCGTGAGCAGGCTCTCGATCCCGTCGGTCAATGCGACGGGCGTCGTAGTCAGCGTCAGCACGGAAGTTCCCAATACGAGCAAAAACAAACGCATCGCCAGAAAAATCATGTTGATGATCGATTCCCAAGAAATCGTGATCACCCACCACTGCGCCAAAATATGCAGATCACTCGACGACGAATAAAAAAACAGGTTGAGAATCGCCGTAAAAATGATAATAAAGAGGATCATTTTTACCGACCGCAGCACACTCCCGACCGGTACGCGCGAAAACGCGACCGCTATGATCAGAAACAGCGTCACTGCCGCCAGTCCGAAAAAGTTATTCGCCAGAAAAATTGCCACGATATAGGCAATAACAAGCACGATCTTCGCCCGCGGATCCATCCTGTGTACAAACGACTGTGTGGGATAATATTGCCCGAACGTTACATCATTCAGCATGCCGCTCACCGCCTTTCCCGTACAGGGTCAACACTTTTTCCACAAAATCGTCGCAGGTAAAATCCGTATCGATATTGTACCCCTTTTCGCGCAGGATTCGCGCGCATTTTGCGGTAACGGGTATATCCAATCCGAGCGAAAGCAGTTCTTCGCTGCGCGAGAAAATCTCCGAAGGTTTCCCCTCCATGACCACTTTTCCCGCCGAAAAAACCGCCGCACGCGTACAGTTTTCCGCGATCTCGTCCATGTCGTGCGACACGATAATGATCGTCTTGCACCAGCCGCCGTGAATGGAGTGCAAAAGCTCCATCAGCTCTTTCTTGCCCAACGGATCCAACCCCGCCGCAGGTTCGTCCAGGATCAGGATCTCCGGCTTTGTCACGATCACCCCTGCAATCGCCACGCGGCGCTTCTGTCCGCCCGAAAGCTCGAACGGCGAAGCATCTTTCACCTCTTCCCAGTCCAACCCGACCGTTTCCAGCGCTTCCTTCACCGCCGCACGAGATTCTTCCTCGTTCAGGCCTTTGCGGAAATTTTTCAGGCCGAACTCGACATCCTTTTCCACCGTCTCCGCAAACAGCTGGTATTCGGGGTACTGAAACACCATTCCGACCTTGCTGCGAAGTTCCAGAAAGTTGCACTTTTTCTCAGCAAGATCGTAATCGCCGATCTTCAGATACCCGTCCGTAAGTTTCAAAAGTCCGTTCAGATGCTGCACAAACGTGGATTTCCCGCTTCCCGTATGCCCGATGATCCCGAAAAACTCGCCTTCTTTGATCTCGATGTCCACTCCGTCCAGCGCCGTGCTGGCAAAAGGCGATTTCGGATTATAAACATATTTCAGCCCTTTTGCAACGATCCGCATATTTCCTCCGCCAGTTCCTCTGCCGTAAACGCATTCCCGACAGGCATACCCGCCTCCTGCAGACGTTTACAGATATACGCCGCACGCGGCAGCGTCAGATTGTATGTCTCCAGCTCCTCGCTCCGCGCAAAAATTTCTTCGGGCGCACCGTCCATCACCACTTCGCCGCGGTGCATCACGATCGCACGGTCGGCTTGCAGGGCTTCATCCATAAAATGCGTGATCAGGATCACCGTCATGCCCTGTTCCTTGTTCAGACGACGCACCACGTCCATAACTTCCCTTCTGCCTTTCGGATCAAGCATCGCCGTGGATTCATCCAGAATTATGATTTTCGGCAGAATCGCCAGCACGCCCGCAATCGCAATGCGCTGTTTCTGTCCGCCCGAAAGACGCGACGGCGTCGCATGGCGGAATTTCTCCATGCCCACCGCATTCAAAGCAAAATCGATGCGCTTGCCGATCTCCTCGCGCGGCACGCCGATATTTTCAGGCCCGAACGCCACGTCGTCCTCCACGATGCTCGCCACCGTCTGGTTGTCCGGATTCTGAAATACCATGCCCGCATTCTTGCGGATCTCAAAGGTGTTTTTCTCGTCCAGCGTGTCCATGCCGAACACCGTCACACGCCCCGAAACAGGCTCCAACAGCGCGTTGATCAGCTTCGCCAGCGTACTCTTCCCGCTGCCGTTTCTGCCCAGGATCGCCACGAATTCGCCTTCGCGGATCGTCAGCGTAACACCGTTGACGGCAAACGTGTCATCGCTTTCTCTGTAGGTATATTTTACATTGTCGAAATGTACCGCTTCCATAGCTCAACATTATAACAAATACGGAAAATTTATACAACGATTTTAAGGCATACTATACGCATTTTCATCTGTTCTTGATAAATCTTTGACAATTTTCACCGATTTATATTGACTAATCTTTGAAAAAACATTATAATAAGGAAGGAGTTTTGCGGAAACCACACCGCATTTGCTCCGCTTATTTTTGTAAAACTAACTATCGGAGGTTCTATTTCCTATGAAGAAGATGACGATTGACGGCAATACCGCCGCCAGCCACGTCGCTTACGCATTCTCTGAAGTTGCGGCTATTTATCCTATCACCCCCTCTTCGCCGATGGCGGAAGTCGCGGATGAATGGGCTACCGCGGGCAGAGTGAACATGTTCGGTCAGAAACTTCGCCTTGCAGAAATGCAGTCGGAAGGCGGCGCTGCAGGTGCCGTACACGGCTCCCTTTCCGCCGGCGCTCTGACCACGACATACACCGCCAGCCAGGGACTTTTGCTCATGATCCCGAACATGTACAAGATCGCGGGCGAATTGCTCCCGACCGTGTTCCATGTCAGCGCCCGCGCGATCGCTGCGCATTCGCTGAACATCTTCGGCGACCATCAGGACGTTATGGCTTGCCGCCAGACCGGTTTTGCAATGCTCGCTTCCGGTTCCGTTCAGGAAGTTATGGATCTTGCGCTCGTTGCGCACCTTTCCACGCTCAAAGCAAAAGTGCCGTTCCTGCACTTCTTTGACGGCTTCCGTACTTCCCACGAAGTTTCCAAGATCGACGTCATCGACTACGACGAAATGAAAGCACTCGTCGACATGAAAGACATCGACGATTTCAAGAGCCGCGCTCTGAATCCGGAACACCCGATCCAGAAAGGTACCGCTCAGAACGGCGACACCTACTTCCAGAACCGCGAAACGGCGAACAAATATTACCTCGCTACTCCCGCGATCGTTCAGGAAATGATGGACAAGGTTTCCAAACTCACGGGCAGAAATTACCACCTGTTCGATTACTGCGGCGCTCCCGACGCGGAAAACGTTGTCGTGATCATGGGCAGCGGTGCGGACGCTATGGAAGAAACCATCAACCGCATGAACAAAGAAGGTCATAAAGTCGGCTTGGTCAAAGTCCGCCTGTACCGTCCGTTCGTTGCGGATGCGTTCGTCGCGGCTCTGCCGAAGACCTGCAAAAAGATCGCTGTTCTCGACCGCACGAAGGAACCCGGCTCGCTCGGCGAACCCCTCTACCTCGACGTATGCTCCGCGCTCTTTGAAAAGGGCATCAACAAGATCAAAGTCGTCGGCGGACGTTACGGTCTCGGCTCCAAAGAGTTCAACCCGTCCATGTGCTATGCGGTGTATAAGAACCTCGAGTCCAAGAACCCGAAAAACCACTTCACCGTTGGTATCTACGACGATCTGACCAATACATCTCTCGACTTCTCCGAGAAATACGACGCTGCTCCCGAAGGCGCGATCTCCTGTAAGTTCTACGGACTCGGTTCGGACGGCACGGTCGGCGCAAACAAGGATTCCATCAAGATCATCGGTGACCACACCGATATGTATGCACAGGCATACTTCTTCTATGATTCCAAGAAATCGGGCGGTATTACCGTTTCGCACCTCAGATTCGGTAAGACCCCGATCCAGTCTTCCTACCTCATCGACAGCGCCGACTTCATCGCTTGCCATAACCCGTCCTATATCACGCGCTATGACATGCTCACCGACGCAAAGGAAGGCGGCAAATTCCTTTTGAACTCCCCTTGGAATACTCTGGAAGAACTCGAAAAGAACCTGCCTGCAAAAGTCAAACAGCAGATCGCGAAAAAGCATCTTAAATTCTACAATATCGACGGTATCGGCATCGCGTCTCAGATCGGTCTGAACGGCAAGACGAGCACGATCATGCAGTCGGCATTCTTCTTCATCAACGATTCCATCATGCCTTACGAACAGGCGGCTGATTTCATGAAGAAGGCTGTTTACAAGAAGTTCTCCCGTAAGGGCGACGCAGTCGTCAACATGAACTACGCGGCGATTGATTCTGCAAAGAGCGGACTCGTCGAAGTCAAATACCCTGAAAGCTGGGCAACCGCAACCGACGGTGCTCCGATGGTTTCCGTTGCGAATAACGAATACTTCAAGAACGTCGTTCATCCGATCCTCGTTCTGGAAGGCGACAAACTGCCGACTTCCGCATTCAACGCGGACGGTTCTGTTCCCGTCGGAACGACGAAATTCGAAAAACGCGGCGTAGCGGTCAAAGTGCCGAAGTGGGTCGCTGAAAACTGCATCCAGTGCAACCAGTGCTCGTTCGTCTGCCCGCACGCTTGTATCCGTCCCGTCGTCATCGACGATGCGACCGAAAAACCCGAAACGTTTGCTACGAAACCCACGACCGGACTCAAAGGCACGCAGTTCCGTATGCAGGTTTCGCCTCTGGATTGCATGGGCTGCGGCGTCTGCGCGAATATCTGCCCCGGCATGAAAGGAAACAAAGCGCTCGTTATGGTACCGCTGGACGAAGTCGTCGAAGCCGATGCGAAGAACTGGGAGTTCGCACAGGAAGTCAAACAGGCGGATACTTCTTCCATCAAACGCACGACCGTGAAGGGAAGCCAGTTCAACCAGCCTCTGTTCGAGTTCTCCGGTGCTTGCGCAGGATGCGGCGAAACGCCTTATGTCAAAGTTGTGACCCAGATGTTCGGCGACCGCATGGTCATCGC
>QAKO01000068.1 GCA_003343765.1 Bacillota bacterium
TTCGACCGCCCCGACTTTCAAAGAATGATACGCGATATAGACGAGGGAAAAGTTTCCACCGTCATCGTCAAAGATATGTCGAGGTTCGGGCGCGACCACATTCTCGTGGGTTACTATACTAAATACTACTTTGCGGAAGCGGACGTGCGGTTCATCGCCGTGTACGACCAAGTGGACAGCGAAACCAATCCCGACGACGACATCACGCCGTTCAAGAATATCCTGAACGAGATGTATGCGAAGGACTGCTCCAAGAAAATCAAAGCTGTCATGAAGGCAAAAGGCAATGCGGGCAAGCACCTCGCAACGCATCCGCCGCTCGGCTATAAGAAAGACCCGAACGATAAAGAGAAATGGGTAATAGACGAGCGCGGCGCGGAAACGGTACGCGAGATATTCTCACTGTGCATGAACGGCTACGGGCCTACGCAGATCGCGCGGATATTGACGGAACGGAAAATCGATACACCCGTTGTGTACTTCCATAAGCACGGGCTGCCTACCCCTGCAAAACTGCGGGAAGACTCGGAGATATGGGATCAGAAGTCCGTCGCAAGAATACTCGAAAACGTGGAATACACGGGCTGTACGGTAAATTTCAAGACCTATAAGAAGTCGTATAAATCCAAAAAGCGTATCAAACTTCCGCAAGAGGATTGGCTTATCTTCGAGAATACGCAGGAAGTCATCATCGACAGGCAGACCTTCGACTCCGTACAGAAGATACGGCAATGTAAACGGAGGCCCTCACGAATGGGCGAGATGAGCTCGCTGTCGGGTATGGTCTACTGTGCGGACTGTGGAAAAAGAATGTATCTGTGCCGCTGCACTACGATGAAACAAGCAGAATACTTCAACTGCTCTACCTATCGGAAAAAGAAGAAAAATCTCTGTACTTCGCATCAGATTACGGTCAAAGCCGTGGAAACATTGCTTTTAGACGATTTGAAACGGACACTACGGTTCGCGCAATCGCAAAAGGAAGAGTTTTTACGGATGTTGGAGGAAAATTCCGAGGTCAAGACGAAACAGGAAATAAAGGAAAACCTGCGGGAACTCTCTGCTGCGGAAGAGCGTATAAAGGCGTTGGATAAAATCATTCAAAGCCTTTATGAGGACAAAGTAGCGGGGATACTGTCGGAAGAGAGGTATCTGAAACTGAGCGATACATACGAAACCGAACAGGCAGATCTGACAGAGAAAGCGCAAATGCTGAAAGCGGAAATCGAGAAGGACAAAAAAGAGAAAGACGAAATACTCGATTTTCTGTGTTTGGTGGAGAAGTACAGCAGCATCGAAGAACTGACGCCCGAAATCATACGCTCGTTTGTGGACAGGATAATCGTACACGAAAAGCGGAAAGAGAACGGGCATTACAGGCAGGAAATCGAAATCGTGTATAACTTTATAGGTGCGGTGGAGTTTCCCGACTTTCTCGACGACGATGAGTACGACGGTTTGAGCTGTTAAAAACAGCCCGCTGATGCGGGCATAACATAAGACATGAGAAAAGGCGTGGCTTTCACGCCACGCCTGCTCTCTTTTTCAAAGGGCGCCCTTTACCAAAATTCCCTATCGGAATTGCGGTAATACCGCACCCTTTTTTTACTTTTATAAAATCAGTGTTCCAGCGCTTTTTCGATATAGGGAGCGATCTCGTCGATGTCGAGACGGATCTGCGCCATGGTATCGCGGTCGCGGATGGTGACGGAATTATTTTCCAGCGTATCGAAGTCGATGGTGATGCAGAACGGCGTTCCGATCTCGTCCTGACGGCGGTAGCGTTTTCCGATCGAGCCTGCTTCGTCGTAAGTGACCATGAATTTTTTCGCGAGTTTCTTATAAACTTCGCGCGCCTTTTCCGAAAGATTTTTCTGCAAAGGCAACACGGCTGCTTTGTAAGCTGCGAGTGCAGGATGGAAGTGCATGACGGTACGAACATCGCCGCCTTCCAGTTCTTCTTCCTCGTACGCTTCGCAAAGGACTGCCAGCATGAGTCTGTCTGCGCCGATGGAGTATTCCACGACATAGGGGATATACTTTTCATTGGTCACGGGGTCAAGGTAATTCATGTTCTTGCCCGAGTATTCCTGATGGCGGGAAAGGTCGTAGTCGGTGCGGTCGTGAATTCCGTTGAGTTCCGACCAACCGATCGGGAAGAGGTACTGAATATCGCAGGCTGATTTTGCGTAATGCGCGAGTTTGTCGTGATCTTTAAACCGCAGGTGTTCTTCCTTAAATCCGAGACCGAGCAGGAAGTTTTTAGCTTTCTGTTTATATTCTTCGTAGTACTGAAGATCGGTGCCTTCTTTGCAGAACCACTGGTGTTCCATCTGTTCGAATTCGATGGTGCGGAAAATGAAGTTTCCGGGGGTGATTTCGTTGCGGAACGCTTTGCCGATCTGCGCGATGCCGAAAGGCACTTTTGCGCGCGTGGTGCGCTGAACGTTCAAAAAGTTTACGAATTCGCCCTGCGCCGTTTCGGGACGCAGATAAATTTTATTCTGACTCTCGTCGGTAACGCCGCGGGAGGTTTCGAACATAAGGTTGAACGTGCGGATAGGCGTCCAGTTATGCTTGCCGCAGTTCGGGCAGGCGACTTTGTGTTCGGCGATGTAGGCTTCCATTTCCTCGTTGGTCATGGTGTCGGGATTGACCTGCCCTTTGGAATGTGCTTCGATCAGATTGTCTGCGCGGAAGCGTGCTTTGCATTCTTTGCAGTCCATTTTCGGGTCGGTAAAGGAAGCGGTATGACCGCTGGCTTCCCAAACGCGCGAATTCATCAGGATCGCCGCGTCCACACCGAAGGAATTATCGCTCTCCTGTACGAATTTTTTCCACCATGCGCGTTTGATGTTGTTTTTGATCTCCACGCCTACGGGGCCGTAATCCCAGGTGTTTCCCATGCCGCCGTAAATTTCGCTGCCGGGGAAAATGATCCCGCGTGTTTTGCAAAGGTTTACGATCTTATCCATCGTTACTGCGTGTTTATCTGTCATGATGTACCTCAATACCAAAAATTTCTTTATTATTTTACTTGTTTTGCAAAGTAAAGTCAACGGATTGCATGCGGATTCGCATACTATTTATATTTTTAGCTTCATAAACAGGTAAGGAGCCGCCGTCATTGCAAGGAAAAGGGTCACGAAATATTTCAGAAAATCGAACCAGTTGTTGTCGGGCAGAAGGAACTGCATCGGAACAAACGGGATCAGCGCAACAACTCCGATGACGATCAGTCGGAACAATCTGTGCAGCCAGCTTTTCGTATCTTCGAAACGAATAAATTTATCTTCGATCAGAAGTCCTGCGGCAGTCGCAAGGGTGATCGCGGAGATCTGAAACATGGAATGCGTTGCCGTGCGTTCAATAAACAGAAGAGGAATGGTCAGAACGGCGATCGCAAGATAAATATACAGGCGCGCGTTGTACCAATTTGCATAGACGAGATTCCATAAGAAAGCGCAGGCAACGCCTATGGCAAGACCTGTGAGTACGTCGGTCGGATAGTGCACTCCGAGGTACAGGCGCGAGAGCATGACCAAAAGCACGAACAGAGCGCTCAGAATGATGACGAGCGGTTTACGGATGCGGATGGCGAGCGTAGTGAAAAAGCTGCTCGTCGCGGTGGCGTGGCCGCTGGGAAAACTCATGTCGGGATCGAGGTCGGCAGTGGACACGACAATATTGTCGACGTTTACTTTATCCACAGTCCCGTTGACGAAAGGGCGGAGTCTGCGCACGGCGCTTTTGACGCCGGTGGTAACGCAGCTTGCGGTCATGACCGTAACGAGAGCTTGTTCTCCGATGCGCTTGGAAAAGCAGATATAAACGACGGCGATGATCGCCGCGATGACAAATTCTTCGCCGAGTGCGGTAAAGACAGAAAAGAATACGTCCAGGAACGGACAGCGAATTTTTTCGAGAGCCTGTAAGATGGCTGCATCCATAGGGTATGTTCTCCGATCGTTGTATTTTGCCGGTTTGTCCTTGTTTGTGACAGGCTGGCAAGCCAATGTAAAAAAATTATACCACAATTTGGTCTGTGAGCACAAGTTTTTTTGCGTTTCGCAAGAATTTGTGTTATAATGTGCTTATGTTATCCGTGTTATGCAAAAAAAGAGAAGGTTATGCGTTTTATTACGAGCTGTCGGACGGGCAGGGAGTGTATGGCGGCGGCTTGAAGGACGGGGAACTCGTCTGCGATGCGGCTTGTACGCAAAAAGAACTTATGCTGCGCACGCTGGTCAATAAATGCATGAATGATTTTGTGAAGTCGGTAAGAACGCGGAATATCTGGGACACGGATCTTTTGCGGTTCGGGTTTGAACTGCAGGACGGATATTATGTGGCAGGATATGAAACGCTGCGTCTTCCGCACGATTGCGGACACTGATCAACGGAATCACGAAAAAAATTTTATGGTTTTGTTTATGATCAAGCGCAAAAATGGCGGACGCAGATGAACAGAGAGAGAAAGGACGCAGAAAAACTGGAGGAGAGCGGGATGTTGAGCGACATTGAGATTGCAAAGCGCTGTAAAATGCGCGATATCGGAGAAATTGCGGCGAAGCTGGGCGTAGACGAAGACAGAATGGAACGTTACGGAAAATACAAAGCGAAACTATCCGTAGATTTTTCCAAGCGGAAAGGAAAGCTGATCCTGGTTACGGCGATCAATCCGACGGCATCGGGCGAAGGGAAGACGACGGTCTCCATCGGGCTTGCCGACGGAATGGCGCGTCTTGGAAAGAAAGTGTGCCTTGCGCTTCGTGAACCGTCGCTCGGGCCCGTGTTCGGGATCAAAGGCGGTGCGGCAGGCGGCGGATATGCGCAGGTGGTGCCGATGGAGGAGATCAATCTGCATTTTACGGGCGATCTGCATGCCATAACGGCAGCGAACAATCTGCTGTGTGCGATACTGGACAACCATATTTTCCGCGGGAACGAACTGGATATCGACCCCGAAAAAATCTATTTCAGGCGTTGCCTGGACATGAACGACCGCGCATTGCGTAATATCACGGTCGGTCAGAAAGGCGAGGGTGTGGAACGCGAAGAGCATTTTGAGATCACGGCGGCATCCGAGATCATGGCGATCCTTTGCCTTGCGACGTCGCTCAAGGATCTGAAACGCCGTATCGGGAACATTATTGTCGGGGAAAACCGCAAAGGCGAATATGTATATGCGCGTGATCTGAAAGCGGAAGGCTCGATGGCGGTACTTTTGA
The DNA here is from genome assembly GCA_003343765.1 of Bacillota bacterium. GTDB lineage: Bacteria > Bacillota > Clostridia > Christensenellales > Borkfalkiaceae > Borkfalkia. The sequence goes on from QAKO01000068.1 coordinate 5,232, forward strand.
AAGATGCGATCAAGCCTAACCTCGTGCAGACGTTGGAGGGTACGCCTGCGATCGTGCACGGGGGGCCGTTTGCGAACATTGCGCACGGTTGCAACAGTATTCTGGCGACGTATACGGCACTTTCCCTGGCGGACTGGGTCGTTACGGAAGCAGGATTCGGCGCGGATCTGGGTGCGGAAAAATTTTTGGATACAAAATGCCGCGTGGCGGGGATCCAACCCGATTGCGTCGTGATCGTGGCGACGGTGAAAGCGCTGAAACTGCACGGCGGCGCAGATAAGGCAGATCTTTCGAAAGAAGATCTTGCGGCGCTGGAAAAGGGAATGCCGAATTTGTTTAAGCATATCGAAAATATGCGTACGGTATATCAAAAACCTGTCGTAGTGGCGATGAACCGCTTTGCAACGGATACGCCTGCGGAGATCGAAGCGGTCATGCGCGGTGTGGAAAAGGCAGGCGCAAAAGCGGTATTTACTGACGTATTCCTTAAAGGCGGCGAGGGCGGCGAAGAACTGGCAAAAGAAGTGTGTGCCGCGGCGGAGCAAAAGAGCGAACTGCATTATTCCTATGATCTGAACGATCCGATCCGCAAGAAGATCGAAGACATTGTGAAAAATGTTTACGGGGGAGACGGCGTTACGTTTTCGGAGATCGCGGAGGAGAAGATCGCGGATGCAGAGAAGCGCGGTTACGGGAAAATGCCCGTGATCATCGCAAAGACGCAGTATTCGCTGTCCGACGACGCGAAATTGCTGGCGCGTCCGAGCGGATTCAAAGTGCATGTGCGTGACATTATTGTCAAAGGCGGCGCGGAATTCGTGGTTGCGGTGGCAGGAAATATCATGCTGATGCCGGGGCTGGGAAAACATCCTGCGGCGGAGCATATCGATATAGACGAAAACGGCGAAACGGTTGGGCTTTCTTAAAGAACGGAACGCAGTCAAAGAAGCATAAAATTCCCGCGGCGAAGATTTTGTAGCGGACAGAAATATGGCGCGCCCTAAGCGTGCAGACAGTGATTTTGTATAAAAAAGCGCAGTACGTACTGTGTTTTTAAAGCGATTTTGGAGTTTGATATGGAAGAAACGAACAAGAACATTCCCGAGGCAACCAATTTTATTGAGCAATTTATAAACGAAGATCTGGAAAACGGAAAGGTGACGGCGATCCAGACGCGTTTTCCTCCCGAACCGAACGGGTATTTGCACATCGGGCATGCAAAGAGCATGTATGTGAATTTCGGAACGGCGCTCAAATACCACGGAAAGTGCAATTTATTTTTCGATGATACGAATCCGTCCAAAGAAAAGACAGAATTTGTGGACGCGATCCGTGCGGATATCCGTTGGCTGGGTTATGAATGGGCGCGCGAGTGTTATGCCTCTGACTTTTTTGATACCATTTATGAGTTTGCGCTGCGCCTGATACGGGAAGGGAAAGCGTTTGTCTGCGATCTTTCCGCGGAAGAGATCAAAAACACGCGTGGTACATTGACGGAACCGGGCGTGGAAAGTCCCTACAGGAACCGTTCGGTCGAGGAAAACCTGAAGCTGTTTACCGAAATGAAAGAAGGAAAGTACAAGGACGGGGAAAAATGTCTGCGTGCGAAGATCGACATGGCTTCGCCCAACGTGAATATGCGCGACCCCGTCATCTACCGTATCCTGCACGCGACGCACCACCGTACGGGCGATAAGTGGTGTATCTATCCCATGTACGACTACGCGCACCCGATCTGCGATTACCTGCAGGGAGTCACACATTCCCTGTGTACGCTGGAATTTGAAGACCATCGTCCTTTGTATGACTGGGTGGGACTGACGCTGGGATTTTCACCCAAGCCGCGGCAGATCGAATTTGCGCGCCTGAACATCACGAACACCGTGATGAGCAAGCGGTATCTGAAAAAATTAGTGGAAGAAGGTCTTGTACACGGCTGGGACGATCCGCGTATGCCTACGCTTTCGGGGCTTCGCAACCGCGGTATTCCTGCGGCGGCGGTACGTGATTTTTGTTCCAGGATCGGCATCGCGAAAGCGAATTCCGAGTGTGAATATTCTTACTTTGAAGCGTGTGTGCGCGAGTATCTGAACGCGCATGCGGAACGTGCCATGGCAGTTCTTTCGCCGCTCAAACTTACGATCACGAATTATGAAGGGGAGGAAGAACTGGATTTCGATATCAATCAGACGGACGAAACGGCTGGCACGCGTAAGGTGAAATTCGGCAAGCATCTCTTCATTGAAAGTACGGATTTTTCGCTCGATCCTTCGCCGAAATATTTCCGTCTGAAAAAGGGCGGATACGTTCGTCTGAAAAATGCTTACATCGTCCGCTGCGACGACGTTTTGACGGATAAAGAGGGGAACGTTACCGAAGTTTTGTGTTCATACATTCCGGAAAGCCACAGCGGAAACGATACGAGCGGGATCAAGGTGAAGGGCGTGATCCATTGGGTGAACGCGGATACCTGCGTCGATGCGGAAGTAAGGCAGTATGAGAGCCTTCTGCGCGACGCGGATTATGCGGGGCAGGATTTTTCCGAGCGCATGAACCAGGAAAGCGAGAAAATTTTGCAGGCAAAAGCGGAACCGTATCTGGCGCAGGCGTCGGAGGGCGCACCCTTCCAGCTGATGCGTACGGGGTACTATAAAAAGTGTACGGAAGGCGGAAAACTTGTGCTTTCGGAGATCGTCTCGCTGAAAGATAATTTTAACAAAAAATAATTTGAAACTGTGCCGGCCGCGATTTGCGGCCGGTAAAATTTTCTGAAATGTTTGTTGTCCGAGTATGTTTTTGCGATTGACAAAAATGCTTTCTGCGTTTATAATAAACATAGGCACATTTGTGTAAATATGTTGTATATCTATATTTTGTGCAAATTGATGAACAGGGAGAAATAGCGTGAAGATCTGTAAAAATTGCGGAAGGGAAACGGATGATTCAAAAGTCCGCTGCCCGCATTGCGGTTATCTCTTTGAAGAAGACCTGGACAGCGTGCTGAGTAAAATGAAAAACAATCTCAATGCGTATAAAAACGAGATCGCAACGTCACGGCCTGTACAGACTCCGTCGCAGACAGCCGAGACAGAAGGCGTACATACGGAGCAGGGACGGGCGGACTCGACGAAAGAGCGTTTTGAACTTTTATCGGAAGTAGCGCAGCTGAAAGGCGAACTGAAAGCTCTGCACGGAGAGATCGACCGTATGCAGGCGGCGCGCGTGCAGCAGTACGGAATGGCTCCGCAAATGCAGCAGCCGACCCAGCAGCCGGTTCAGACAGTGCAGCCGGCGGTGATCTACGCGGCTCCGTATGCGGCTCCGGGTACGATGGGAGCGGCGTATAGCGGTGCGCCCGCAGCGAACGCTTCGAATGCAAACGTACAGTCGGGAAAGAAAGCGAAGAGCAAGCGCAGCGTGAACCGTATCGTGATATCTGTTTTTGCTTTGATTCTGCTCGGTTTGAGTATCGGAATGTTTTTTGTCACATGGGTCGGCGGAACTTATTTGTTTACGGGGTTTGACGCGGTGAAGCATCTGTTTGAGTCGTTGGTCAACAAGGGTTCGAACGAAGCATTCCTCGGCTTTTTGGACAATGTCGTGCGGACGCATTCATTTGCGGGAAACGAGACGATCTCTTCGATTTGTCTCAATATCTGTTATTATGTTTTGTTGTACGGGATTCCGCTGTACTTTTTGTTACTGGTGCTGGATTTCCCGCTTCTGTTCAGCCTGTTCGGGCGAGTACGTTGCAAGGGTTGGCACAGATTTGTTACATGGTTTGCTTTTATCGTGGCGCTCCTGATTTTCGGAGTACTTTGCTGGGTAGGGCAATTCAGCGCGCTGACGATACTGTTCTTTGTCGGGGCGGGTGCGAATTTTGTACGCGGACTCTTTTTGGCGTTTTACAAAGGAAAGGAAAAATACAGCGGCGGTCTGCAATAATTGAGTAAGTTCAGGGCAGGCAGCGGCTTCGGAGAAGAATATGAGTATTGTGATCGATGTAATTTTTGTATTGTTTCTGGCGCTGATGTTTTTTTTAGGATATCGGAAAGGTTTCCTGAATAAGGCTTGGTGGCTGGTGGATATTGCGTTGGTGGCGGGGCTATGTATGTTGCTTTTGCCGACGCTGAACAATTCATTGACAAATGCGGGACTTTTGGCAAAGCTGGAAAGTTTGTTTGCATCCGTAGTCGGGGAAAATTCGCCTGTAAAGTTGGACGCGGCGGAAGCGGCTTCGGTTGTGCAGACCGTGATCATCTGTATCGGGCTTGGGATCATCGTGATCATAGTAATGGCGATCGTGAAAGTCCTTCTCAAAGGATTGCGTAAATTTGTTGTGTTCAAGATCATAGACGGGGTTTTGGGCGGTGTGTATTCGATCGTGATCACGGTAGCGGTATTAATGGTGATCGGCGTACTTGTGGGTACATTTGTTCCTTATTTCGGGCCTGTATCTTCTGCGTCTGACGTATGTTCGGAATGCTTCTTATTCAAATACATTTTCGGCGCAAATCCGTTCCAGGAATTTGTCAACGGAAAATTCCCGCTCGGAAGCTGGGTCGCACAATTGTTTAAGTAAAAAAATGGCATCCTGTTTTTATGCAGGATGCTTTTTTTATGAAAATGCAAAGGGAGCTGTTTGCAAATAGACTTGCAAACAGCTCCCTTTATATTTACGGGTTTACGGAACGTTTTTAGTACGGGAGTTCCGAAAAAAAGAAAAAAAGAAAAAAAGATTTGTATAAAGTTATCGGCAATCGTCCATACTGTAGTGCGTAAGGAGGATTGCCATGCAGTTCAAAAAGACAAAAACGTACACCAATCTTGCCCGTTCGTTTGCGGGTGAAAGCCAGGCGGGGATGCGCTATCAGCTGATCGCAAAACTTGCGATCGCGGAAGAATATCCCGTACTTGCGGATGTAGTCCGCACGATCGCGAAGAATGAGACTTATCATGCCAAAACTTTTTACGATACGCTCATACAGAAGGCGGGAAACAGCGAGAACATCGAATTGAATGCGGGCTATCCTTTTCAATTCGGAACTCTGGCGGAGAGTCTGGAATTTGCAGCGCACGGAGAGAAATCGGAACATGACGAGATCTATCCGACCTTTGCGAAGGAAGCGCGCGAAGAAGGATTCGACGACATAGCCGATCTTTACGAGCGCGTTGCGGGCGTGGAACGGGATCATGAAATCGTGTTCCGTTATCTTGCGAATGCGATCAAGGACGGCGTATTGTACAAACGGAACAAGCCTACGCTGTGGGTGTGCAGCGAATGCGGATACCGCGCGACGACGAAAGAAGCGTGGAAGATTTGCCCGTTGTGCAAAGCGAAACAGGGTTATGTTGAAATTCCCTTACCTTTTGATGAATAAAAGGAGTAAAAACATGAAAAACAACAAAGAACAGAACACACAGAACGCGCAGAACGCGCAGAACACGCAGAGCAAACAGAGCAGCAAGTCTGCGCAGAACACACAGAACACGCAAAATGCGCAGAATGCGCAGAACAAACAGAACAGCAAGTCTGCGCAGAAC
>QAKO01000067.1 GCA_003343765.1 Bacillota bacterium
CCCAAAGCGATCGCTTCCGCCAGATCTTCATTCAAAGCCAAAGAACGCGCGATCGAACGCGCAATCTGCGAAACATCGATAGTGTGCGTCATGCGCGTACGGAAATGATCGCCTTCCGGCGAAAAAAAGACCTGCGTCTTGTTCTTCAGACGCAAAAACGCCTTACTGTAGATGATCCTGTCACGGTCGCGTTGAAAATCCGTACGCATGTTGCAGGGCGTTTCCTCTCTCTCCCTGCCCTTGGTATCCCTGGATTTGCAGGCATATTCCGAAAGAAACATCTCTTCCGATCTGTATGTACGCTCCTTGATATCGAAACGGCGCATTTTTACCCCCTTCCTGTTTTTTCCCTCGCTCCGCAATTCTCCTGCACAATAATAATTTCGACGAAACCTCCCCAAAACCTTCTTTTATGAAAAAATTTTTTATTTCTTTATAAGAATTTTTGCCGCCGCACCGATATTCGGTGCGGCGGCAGGCTTTCATTTTCAGATCACCGCACCGCCGTTTACGCGCAGGATCTCACCCGTTATATATCTGTTTTCGGCAAGAAAACGGACTGCTTGGGCAACTTCTTCGGGCGATCCCTGTCTCTTTAAAGGGATCGAATCCGTGAATATCTCCACTTCTTCTGCTGAAAAACGAGAATTCATCTGCGTTTCGATCATGCCGCAAGAAACTGCATTGACACGGATCCCGCAAGGGCCCAATTCTTTCGCCGCCGCTTTCGTAAACCCGATCAATGCGGCTTTGCTCGCCGAATACGCCGCTTCACACGACGCCCCGACTTCACCCCACATGGACGAAACGTTAATGATACAGCCTCCGCGGCTGCGCAGCTTCGGGATCGCCGCACGCGTACATAAAAACGCGCCCGTCATATTTACAGAAAATACCTTGTTCCACTCGCAAAGTGACATATCCTGGATCAAACCGAATGAAGCCGTACCCGCATTGTTCACCAGTATTTCCAGCCCGAACACGGAAGAAAACATCCTTTCCACCTGTTGCTCATCCGAAACATCGCAACAAAATACGCTCGCCTCTCCGCCCGCCTTTCGGATAAGATCCAGCGTTTCTTTCGCGCCCTTCTCATCCTTTTGATAGCAAAAAGCTATATCGTACCCCGCTTTTGCAAACGAAATACAGATTTCTCTGCCTATACCGCGCGATCCACCCGTAACCAGAACCGTACTCATTTTTCGCTCCGCACAGGAATTTCAAATTTATTTAAAATAGCACGCGCCACTTCGTCCACGTTCATACCGTTTGTATCCACCGTGTAATCCGCACAGCCTTCATAGACAGGCGTTCTCTGATCGAGCAGCTGCTTCATCTTTTCAAACGTCGTATTTTTCAAAAGCGGCCGCTCGTCCCCCGTATGCCCTGTCCGCTCGAACAGCACTTTTATATCCACTTTCAAAAAAACTATTTTTCCGCCGCCTGCCTTGAATACCGCCGAGTTTTCCGGTTTCAGAACGCATCCTCCGCCCGTGGAAATCACACAATTGTCTTCTCCCGCCACGCTGCGGACAACTTCCGTTTCGATCTCACGAAAACGCGCTTCTCCGTAAAACTCAAAAATGCCCGGTATGCTTCCGTATCTCTGCGTGATAAGATCGTCCGTATCATACCAACGCATTCCGCTCAGCTCCGAAATACGGATCCCGACCGTCGTCTTGCCTGCTCCCATCATTCCGCAAAGTACAATATTCATAACAAAAAGCTCTCCGCTGCCAGAATGTAACTGTTTTTGCCGAAACCTAAAATCGTACCGCGGCAAACTTCAGAGATGACCGACGTGTGCCGAAACTCTTCACGCTTGTGAACATTGGACATATGCACTTCCACGACCGGCGTGTTCACCGACGCAATCGCGTCGCGGATCGCATAACTGTAATGCGTAAACGCGCCCGCATTCAGAATGATCCCGTCCGCATCGCTCGTCTGGATCTTCGTACAGATCTCTCCTTCCAGATTGCTCTGGTAAAATTCACATTCCGCCCCGCGCGCTTTGCAGTAAGCCGAAATTTCCGCATTGATATCTTCCAGCGTCTGCGTTCCGTATACGCCCTGCTCGCGCCTGCCCGTCATATTCAGGTTCACACCGTTGAGAATCAGCAGTTTCATGGATCCATTCTCCTTTTTCAGTTTCGTATATTATTTCAGTCCGCAAATTTTCTGCGGTATTCCTCAAACAGCTTTTTCGCTTCCGCCGCATCCGGATCACGTCCCAGCAAAATACAATCTCCGTAATATGCCTGGTAAAATAACATCCCTTCTCCGTTTACGATCTTCTTCCCGAGCGTCTCCGCGATCCGCAGAAACTCACTCTTGCGCGGCACATAAATCAGATCCACCGCCGCTTCGCACCGCGACAGAATATCTTCACCCACCGGAGATCTGCCTTCCGTTTTATGCATTCCAACCCCGGTTACGTTAACAATCATAAAATAATCTTCCGGAGAAAGCTGCTCCACAACCTTCAGATTTCCGAACTCGCGCTGAAGCTCCTGCGCATTTTCCGTTTTCAAATCATACACAAAAACCTGCGCTCCAGCATCGGAAAGTTTTTTTACTACGCTCCTGCCTGCACCGCCGGCTCCCAGCACCAATACTTTTTTTCCCGCCGTCTCTATGCCGTTGTTCTTCAACATCAGCATAAAACCTTCGCCGTCCGTGTTGTATCCGATCCCGTCTTTGACCAGATTCACCGCGCCGAATGTCTTTGCATCCCCTTTTAATTCTTTCAGATACGGTATAATATCCAATTTATAAGGAATCGTTACGTTGAATGCGTCATATTCCGCCAAAAGCTTCTTTACACAACTGTCAAAATCTTCTTTCGCCAACGAAATCAACTCATACGTACAGCCGCTTCCCAATTCTTTCAGGTCAAACGTGTGCATTTTCGCACTGTCCGATTTCGATACATCTTTCCCGATCAAAGCAAGTTTTAACATGATCCGCCTCCGTCTTTCTGTAAAATCACCGTTTGCCTTTCCCTTGTTCATGATTTCGGCACAGTTCCTTCCGCGGAAAGCATGGAATAAAACTGCGGGAAAGAAATATTCACGCATTCCGCACCGATGATCTCTCCCCCTTCTTCGCTCGCCGTCAGTGCGACCGCTCCGCTCATCGCGATCCTGTGATCGGCACTGGCATCCACAGTCCCGCCACGCAGACTCTTTTTTCCGCTGATCACAAACCCGTCCGACAATGCTTTGCAATCGCCGCCCAATGCATTCAGCATGTTTGCCGTCGTCTCGATCCGATCGCTCTCTTTCACGCGAAGCTCTTCCGCGCCGCGAATCACACTCTCGCCTTCCGCAAGCGAACAAAGCACCGCGATCACGGGCAGCTCGTCGATCAGCGACGGCATAATGTCACGTTCCAGCTTCACCGACCGAAGCGCCGACTTCTTTACTCGGATATCTGCAACAGGCTCTCCGCATACCATGCGTTCGTTTTCCAGAAAATAACGAACATTCATGCGGTCAAACACCTTTAAAATTCCCGTGCGGGTGGGATTGACTCCCACATTTTTACAGACCGTCTCCCCGAGCAATGCACCCAGTGCCATAAAATACGCCGCACTCGATATATCGGCCGGTACATCTACATCCACACAATGCAGTTCACTCTTTCCGACCGTCACGCGGTTGCCTTCCGTGCGGATATCCGCACCCATCGCGGCGAGCATCCGTTCCGTATGGTCGCGGGATTTCAGCGGTTCAAAAACTTCCGTCTTACCTTCCGCACCGAGCGCCGCCAGAATCACGGCGCTCTTGACCTGCGCGCTTGCGACCTTCGTATCCACTTCACAACCTTTAAGGACACTGCGCCGCACGTATACGGGCGCCGTGCCGTCCGTCGTTTCCACATCCGCACCGAGAAGCCGCAAAGGTGCCGCTACACGTTCCATCGGGCGTTTGGAAAGAGACGCATCGCCCGTAAATCTTACGTTGATATTTCTGCCCGCGGTCAGCCCCATCAAAAGCCGCATCGTTGTGCCGCTGTTTCCGCAATCGCATTCCGCATCGCGGAATTTTTGCGTACCCGTCACATATACCGTTCCGCTTTCCGCGCGAATATCCGCGCCGAGCGCACGCATACACGCGATCGTCGAAAGACAATCTTCCCCGAGAAGCGCATTTGTGACTACCGCACTGCCCTCTGCCGCCGCATTGAACATTACAGCACGATGCGTGATAGATTTATCTCCGGGAATACGGAATATCCCGCAAAAGTTCTCTTTTCTTTCGATCTTCATGAGCGTTTCTCCTGCAACATCGCCAGATATTCCGCATACCGATCCGCCGAAAGATTATATTCCGTATATTCTCCGCGTGCCTTTGACAAGATCATAGACACAACTCCCTTTTCCGAATTCTTTTTATCCAGCAATGCATATTGAACGGCCGAAACAACATTCTGAAACGTCGGAATTTTCTTTTCCGCCAATGCGACCAATTGTCTGACGCGCCGCGCATTTTCCGCCGTGCTCACATTCTCCCGCTCCGCGATCACACTTTCCAGCCACATCCCGATCAGGACATATTCACCGTGTGAACGTCTGCCGTATTTCAGTTCAAGAGCATGTCCTGTCGTGTGTCCGAGATTCAGACATTTCCGAAATCCGCTCCGCTCCGTTTCATCCTGTTCCACAACATTCGCTTTGAACCGCACGCAATCCGCAATGATCTCTTTCAAAAAAGCAAGATCTTCCGTTTTCGACAAATTTTCAAGAATACGATCCCCAATTTTTGCGTCCAAAACACCCGTTTTAATAATTTCGCCCCAACCGCATTTCATCTCGCGGGAAGGCAGCGTCTTCAAAAATACAGGATCACAAAAAACAAATTCCGGCTGGTAAAACGCTCCCAATACATTTTTCACGCCGCCATAGTCGATCGCCGTTTTTCCGCCCACGGAACTGTCCACCTGCGCCAGCAACGTCGTCGGGATCTGCACAAGCCTCGTTCCGCGCATATACACGGACGCCGCAAAACCTGCCATGTCCCCCACAACACCGCCGCCGATCGCCGCCACTATCGAATTGCGGTGCAGCTGTGCTTTGAGCATTTTGTCCAGAATCTGAAACAACGTATTCTTATTTTTATTGCGCTCTCCGTCTTTCACGACGCAAATTTCCGCCGCAGGGAAATCTTTTCTCAGCATCTCGCCGTAAATACGCTGCACGTTGGTATCCGTAACGATAAAAGTTTCTTTATCTTTCAAAAACTGCCGCGCCTGTTCGTATGCGCCTTCCCCGCAATAAACCGTACTCGGTCTGGATTTTGTATGAACTTCTATGATCTGCATTTTCTTATCCCGTTTTTATTTTCTTCTGCGCCCGACGTTTTCTTTTCAAACCGCCCGTACGTAAACTTACGTCGGTGCCATAATCATACGCATTGCAGTTTGTTCCTTGATCGGGCAAAATTCAGGGAAGCAAGGCGTACCTTTCCTTAATTTCACGCATATTGTCGCCGCCCAGCCGTTCCTGTACTTTTTGCGCGAGCGCAAAACAAACCGTGCTTTCCGCCACTATCTCACACGCGCAGATCGCACAGACGTCGCTCCGCTCCGTAGCCGCGCGGCACGCTTCGCCCGTACTGAAATCCACCGTATTCAATCCGCGCATGAGCGTCGGGATCGGCTTCATCGCAGCCCGAAGTACGATCTCTTCGCCGTTGGACATACCGCCTTCAATCCCGCCTGCTCTGTTCGTCTTTCTGATAAACTTGCCGTTTTCCTTATATATTTCATCGTGAACCGCACTGCCGCGGCGGCGCGCCGCTTCAAAGCCAAGCCCGACTTCCACGCCTTTGATCGCCTGGATCCCCATCAAGGCTCCCGCCAAATGTCCGTCCAGCTTTTCACCGTAACTCATACAGCTGCCAAATCCGCTTTTTAAACCCTTAACACGGATTTCCACGATCCCGCCCGCCGTATCCTTATCTTCCTTGATTTCATCGATGCGGCGCATCGCACGTTCACAAACGGCAGGATCCGGCATAAACAGTTCGCTGTCTTTAACACCTTTCAATTCTTCAAATGTGTATTC
>QAKO01000008.1 GCA_003343765.1 Bacillota bacterium
GTGGGCGGCGTAACGCATACGCATTCGACGTTTGCGACTAGTTGGGCGCAGGCAGGTAGGGATATTCCTTTCTACGGTACGACGCATGCAGATTATTTTTACGGCGATATTCCCTGCGCACGTTCTTTGACGCAGGCTGAGATCGAAGGCGAATATGAAAAGAATACGGGATTGGTGATCATTGAACGTTTTACGAAAGATCATATCAAACCGCTGGAAGTTCCGGGCGTTCTGATCAAGAGCCACGGCGTGTTTGCGTTCGGGAAGGATTCGGACGCTTCCGTCTACAATGCAACGGTTATAGAAGAAGTTGCAAAAATGGCGTTCATTACCGAAAGTGTCAATCCGAAAGTGCAGCGTGCGGACAAGTTCATGATGGATAAGCACTATCTGCGTAAGCACGGCAAAAATGCGTATTACGGACAAAAATAAGCTGAAAAACTGCCGTGTACAGCGCGTAGATTTGCTGTTATTTTTCGAATACGTAGTCTTAAAATTCTGACGAAATCGGCAATATATTATGGATTCATGTATGTTAAGAATCCATGCAAAAAAGAAATTTCGGAAATTACTGTTTTAGACGAAGCTATAAATTAATTTATCAAAAATTTGCGAGGTATATAAAAATGAAAGAGAAGGTCGTTTATTGGATCACGGGATCGCAGACGCTTTACGGAGCGGATGTATTGGAACATGTGGCGCAGCACAGTGAAGAAATGGCGAATTATGTCGACAAGAAAATGCCGGTTACGGTGAAATATCTGACGACGTGCAAGAGTTCGGATGAGATCGTGGCGGCGGTGAAGAAGGTGAATGCAGACGATGACTGTATCGGTATCATCACGTGGTGTCATACGTTTTCGCCCGCGAAGATGTGGATCCGCGGTCTGAATATGCTGCAGAAACCGATGTGCCATTTTGCGACGCAGTACAACGAAAAGCTGCCGTACGGCACGATCGACATGGATTTCATGAACGAAAACCAGGCAGCGCACGGCGACAGAGAGTTCGGATATATTGTTTCGCGTCTGCGCATGGACAATAAAGTGATCGTCGGTTATTATAAAGACGAAGAAGCGTTGAAACAGCTGGCGGCATGGTGCCGTGCGGCAGCAGGATTCGCTTTTTCGAAGACCCTGAAAGTTTGCCGTTTTTCGGACAATATGCGCGATGTTGCGGTGACGGAAGGCGATAAAGTGGAAGCGCACATTAAGTTCGGCTGGCAGGTAGACTATTATCCGATCGGAGATCTGGTTGAATATATTGAAAAAGTAACGGAAAAAGAAGTCGATGCGCTGATGGCAGAATATGAAAAGAAATATGCCATGAAAACGGATCGTGTCGACGTTGTCCGCGAACAGGCGAAGTATGAAATTGCGATCGAGAAATTCTGCAAAGAAAAGGGCGGATATATCGGCGTTGTAGATCATTTCGGGGCGTTGCACGGTCTGAACCAGTTGCCGGGTATTGCGATCCAGGATCTGCAGAGCAAAGGATACGGCTTTGGTGCGGAAGGTGACTGGAAGGTCGCTGCGATGGGTGCGATCATGCAGTACATGGCAGACCAGAAAGGCACGGGACTGATGGAAGACTATACCTATGATTTTGCGGATGAGCTTGTTTTGGGCGCGCATATGCTGGAAGTTTCGCCGCAGTTTGCGGGTACGAAGCCGGAGATCCAGGTGCATCCTTTGGGGATCGGCGGAAAATCGGATCCTGCACGTCTTGTGTTTGAAGGAATCCAGTCTCCCGAGGCAGTTGCGGTATCCATGGTCGATATGGGAGACCGTATGCGCCTGATCATTCAGAAGATCGAACTGGTCAAGTGGCCGCACCATATGCCGAATCTGCCGGTCGGCGGACTGATGTGGAAGATCAAACCCGATTTCAAAACAGGCGTTGCGGCATGGATCTATGCGGGCGGCGCGCATCATACGGTCGTATCGTCCGAGCTTTCCGTGCAGGATATGGTCGATATGGCGGATATGTGGGGCATTGAATCTGTCGTGATCGACGAGAACACAAAGATCGATCAGTTCAAAAAAGACCTGCAGTGGTCGGATGTCGTATGGCAGAACAGGAGAAAATAATGCGCTGTCAAAAGGTTTTGAAGGCATAGCATTTTCTGTAAGAAAAGGGACAAAGTTCGGATAGGAACGGCGTCCCTTTTTTAATAAGATGATCAAAGAATCTGATCGTTTTAATTTTTTGCTCGGAAACATTTTTATGAGGTTCTGAAAAAGCCCGAAAAATTTATCGGGAAACTTCTTGGTCGGAAGGTTTGAATGCGTTTGATGGAAAAACGTGAACAGATCTGGCGGAACGGAGTCTTCTGTTTGCAAAGAAAAATCTTGCAAGGTGCAGCTTTCTGTATTATAATGAAATAGAATCGTCGTGAAATCTTGGCGGGCGGCGGAAAAGGAGAAAGGGTTTTGCTTTACAAAAAATATGAATTCGGCGATACGGCAGTGTATTACGTGCAGACGGATTGGGGAATCGGGCTGAGTCTCTATCCTGCCAATGTGGAGATCGGGGATGCGGATGCACTTTGCTGTGATAGTATGGTGCAGGTGTCGTTGCGGGGCGATTACAATCTTGCGGATTATACACAAGGCGTAACAATGCGGAATCGTTCCAGCGTGATTCTGCAGATCGTTTCGCAGAAAAAAGAGGGGAACAAAGTGGAGACGTCTCTTTCGGACGGAAAGGGAAACGAGTATCTGCACGTGCTCGACTTTGATAAGAATACGGGTGTTTTTACGGTTTGGACGGAGTATACAAACCATACGAAGAAGGTGCAGATCCTGGAGAGTCTGCAAAGTTTTTCGGTGAGCGGTATTTATCGGGTTTCGTCGGAAAAGATAACGGACGCAGGGCTGAAATTGGTGCGAATGACGAGTGCGTGGAGCCGCGAATGCCGATTAAAGACAGACGAATTCTGTAGTCTGGGACTGGATATGAGTTGGGCGCGTTACGGGGTGAAGTGTGAGCGGTTCGGAGAGATCGGTTCCATGCCGAATCGCGGATATTTCCCTTTTGCGGCGATCACGGACGAAAAGAGCGGATTTATTCTGGCGGCTATGCTGGAAGCGCCTTACAGCTGGCAGATGGAAGTGTATAAAGAAAAAGAGACTTCGGCGCTTTCGGGCGGTGCGGCTGATTATGAGTTCGGGCATTGGTTTAAAAAGATAGCGCCGGGGGAAAGTTATCGGACAGATTGTGCTTTTTTGCGCGTAAGATACGGAACGGTAAATGATGTCTGCAATGATTTTGTTCGTTTTCAGGATGCAAGGCTATCCGTTCCGAAGAGTGAAGAAGATATGCCTGTGCTGTTCAATGAATATTGTACGACATGGGGGGTGCCGAGCGAAAAGAATATAACGGAGATTTTAGAGAGTATTCGCGGCATACCGTTCGGGTATTTTGTGATCGATGCGGGATGGTACAAGCCTGAAAAATGCGGGTGGTGTAATGCTACCGGCGATTGGGTACAGAACAGGCATTTATTTCCGAACGGCATTTCCGAGACGGTACGCAAGATCCGTGAGCAGGGTATGCAGGCAGGGATATGGTTTGAATTTGAAGTGGCGGGGCGCGACAGTGAGGCGTTCCGAAAAAAGGATATGCTTCTCAAACGGGACGGCAATATTCTTACGACAAAAAACAGACGCTTTTTTGATTTGCGAAAAAAGGAAGTTCAGGATTATCTGAAAGAGAAAGTCTGCGATTTTTTACGCGAAAATGGATTTACGTATATTAAAATTGATTACAACGATACGTACGGAATGGGCTGTGACGGGGCGGAAAGCCTGGGAGAGGGCGGAAGAGAAGTAGCGGAAGAGAGCCTTCGGTTTTTAGAGCGGTTAAAGGAAAGTGTTCCCGATATTGTAATTGAAAATTGTTCTTCGGGCGGAAGCAGAATCGAACCGAAGCGGATGCGGGAAGTTTCGATGTGCAGTTTTTCGGACGCGCACGAGAGTAAGGAGATACCGATCGTAGCGGCGAATGTTTCGCGGGTGATTCCTGCGCGGCAGAGTCAGATCTGGGCGGTCATCCGAGAAAACGACACGATCGATCGGATCGTCTGGTCGATGACTTCGGCGATGTTCGGGCGGATCTGCGTTTCGGGCGATGTTCATAAGATCAATTCGGCGCAGAAGGCGAAGGTCAAAGAAGGGATAGAATTTTATAATGCCGTAAAAGATGTGATCCGTTTTGGGGATATAGCGGAAACGGAGTGCAGCATAACCTATTTCCGTGAACCGCAGGGGTGTCAGATCTACAAGAAAGTATCCAGAGACCTGAACAGAATGTTGATATTGGCGCATTTTTTTGAAAGACCTTATAATTTGTGTGAATCGGATGTAGGCGGTTACAAGCTGGCGGCAGCATATACGTCGTTGGATTTTGACGTTACCAACGGCAGGCTTCGGTTGCGTCCGACGGGCGAGTATCAGAGCGGAGCATTTTTATTTGAACGTATTTAAGAAAGGATGAAACAGGGAGGAAAGGAATGCAGGCGGTTGATTTTAAACAGGTGAAGATACTGGACGGCTTTTTCGGCAGGTTGCAGGAACTGAATGAAGGCGTATCCGTTTACAATGTGTATAAGCGGTTTAAAGAAACGGGAAGGTTTGCAGCGTTGAAATGTGTTCGCGATGATGCGCATAAACCGCATATTTTTTGGGATTCGGATGTTGCGAAATGGTTGGAGAGTGCGGCATACATTCTGGCGAAGAAACAGGATAAAAAGTTGAAAGAGCTGGCGGATGAAGCGATTGCCGATATTTGTGCGAATCAGAGAGCGGACGGATATTTCAACAGCTATTTTCAGGTGTATGAGCCGGAAAATATTTTTAAAAAGCGTACAGAGCACGAGTTGTATTGTGCGGGGCACCTGATCGAAGCGGCGGTTGCGCTGCATGAATCGGGGGCAGACGACAGGCTTTATATAGCCATGCAAAAATACGCGGATTATATTTACGAGCGGTTTTATGTCAAAAAAGATACGGCGTTTTACACGTGCGGACATCCTGAAATCGAGCTGGCGCTTGTAAAACTGTACTTATCGACGGGAAAGAAGAAATATCTGGATTTGTCCGATTATTTTGTGGAAGAACGCGGAAAACATGACGAAGAGACGTATGCATTCACGTATCCGCCGTACCATCAGGATTATGCGCCGGTCAGAGAACAGAAAACGGCAGAGGGGCATGCGGTGCGTGCATTGTATCTTTATTCGGCGATGGCGGATTTGGCGCATATCAAGGGCGATGAGTCTATGGCGGAGGCATGCGAAACGCTGTTTCGGGATATAACGCAGAAGAAAATGTATATAACGGGCGGAACGGGTTCGACCTATCATGGGGAAGCGTTCACGTTTGCGTATGACCTGCCGAATTTTTATGCGTACAGTGAGACGTGTTCGGCGATCGCCCTGGCGTTTTTCTGTGCGCGGCTGGCGAAGCTGAATAACAAAGCGGAATACCATGCGGTATTTGAACGGGTGCTGTATAATAATATTCTGGCGGGGGAGAGTAAAGACGGAAAGGGATTTTTCTATGTGAATCCGCTGGAAATGCATGAAAACATCGTGGATTTTAACGACAGTCTGAAAACAAAGTTGTTTTGTCCTTTGCCCGAGCGTGTGGAGGTGTTTGATTGTTCCTGCTGTCCGCCGAATGTTACGCGGTTTATAGAGAGTATCGGAAATTATATTTACGGCATTCAGGACGGCGCTATACTGGTGAACCAATATATTTCCTCTGAAACGGAGATCGGCGGGGCAAGGATCCGCATAGAGTCGGCGATGCCTTATGACGGGAAAGTAACGGTTCTGGTGAAAGGAAAGGCGGATCTGGCACTTCGGGTGCCTGCTTGGAAAGGCGGTATTCGGATGAGACTGAACGGGAAAGAAGAAAAGCCTTGTATTTGCGATGATTATATTCGTATATCCTGCGACGGGGAAACGGTTATCGGATTGGATTTTCAAATGAAGGCAAGGTTTGTTTACGCAAACGAAAACGTATGGTTTGATAACGGCAGGAAGGCGGTGGAATACGGGCCGATGGTGCTGTGCGGTGAAAGTGTGGACAACGGTAAAAATCTGCATTCCGTGCGGATCTTTTCGCTGGACGAAGCGAACGTGAAAGCGGGCGAAGATTTTGTTTTGGAAGTTCCTGCCGAAAAGATGCGTACTTCGGAAGCGTTGTATTCATACGATCCCCCTTGTGCGGAAAAGTTTACATTGAAGCTCATTCCGTATTTTGCATGGGCAAACCGCGGAAAGGGAGATATGCAGATCTGGTGGCTGTAAAAAACGAGCAGGTTTTGTTAAAAAAATCGCTATACGTTTTTAGAAAATTTTACAAAACGGTTTAAGGGCTTTTCAAAGCAAGAGGTAAAAGCAAGCAGACAGCCGCAAAGCGCAAAAATGCGCTTTGCGGCTGTCTGTATTTTCAATAGAATTGTTTTTGGTTTAGAGTGTAAAGGATTGGTTTGGAATATTTAAGGGAAGGCGAAAAAAATTTTGGGGCAAGATTCAGAAGTAAGATTCAGCGGTAAGATTCGGCGTATTCGCAAAAAAGTTTGTCCCATTCGGGGAATTTTCGGCGAAGGGAAATGGGTTTTCCTGTTTCGTCGATAAAGCAGTGTGAGCTTTTGCAAACAGTACGCAACGTATCGGTTTTAGCGTCACGGATTTCGTATTCAATGTCGAAGCGAACGCCTGTATAACGGACAAGTTTTCCTGTGATTTTTACCTCATCGGGAAATTTTGTCATAGATTTGTAATCGCATTGTACGGACAGGACGGGACTGAGAATGCCTTGTTTTTCCATGATGTCATAGCCGATGCCCATTTGTTCAAGCATATCGCAGCGTGCTTCTTCCATCCAGCGCACATAATTGGAATGATGAACGATTTTCATTGTATCCGTTTCGTAGTATTGCGTTTTATGGATATAAGGACGGAAAGGGTGCATTTAAAAATCTCCTCTGTGATGAATTACAGATATTATAGCATGGAAGGGAAAAGCTGTCAACGTAGATTTTGAACGGATTTTATTGCAATTGCGGGTTTGATATGATATACTCATAAGTGAAAAAATAAACGGATTCGGGAAGGCTGGTTATGTATAGCGGAGTATCGACGGCATCGTTGTTCTTGCGGGAAATGAATGAAGATGCGCTTTCGGTTCTGGACGGACTCGGGGTAAAGAGCACGGAAATTTTTCTGACAACATTGTCGGAATACACACATGAATTTGCACAGGTTCTGAATGCGCATAAGGGAAATCTGAACGTAAACTCAGTGCATTTATTGAATACGCAGTTTGAACCGCAGCTGTTCGGGGGACATCCGCGAGCAAAGGCGGATGCTTTTCAGATTTTGGATGGGGCAATGCGATCGGCGCACGAATTCGGGGCGAGGTATTATACTTTTCATGGCATAACCCGACTGAAAAAGAATTCGGTCAGCAGGGATTATGCGTCTTTGGCAGAAAGTTTGCGCGAGATCGACGGCGTTTGCATGGAACACGGTGTAAAATTATGCCTGGAAAACGTTCATTGGGCATTGTATAATGCGCCGGGTATATTTAAAGGAATAAGGAACTACTATCCGACGCTGAAAGGAGTTTTTGACGTAAAGCAGGCGCGATTGTCCTGTTACCCGTATCAGATGTATCTGAAAGATATGGAAGGCTGTATTGCGCATGTGCATTTTTCAGATGTCGACGAAAACGGAAAAATTTGTCTGCCGGGCAAAGGAATATTTGATTTTGAAGAATGTCTGCGCCGCTTAAAAGATGTCGGATTTGACGGGGCGGTGCTCATCGAAGTCTATGCGGGCGATTACGATACTTATGAGGAACTCAGAAGATCCTGCGATTTTCTGGATGAGATAATATATAAAATAGGAAAGTAACCGATAAAGAGCCGCCTGTGAACAGGCGGCTCTTTGTTTTAGGGTTTGCAGATCAGATAGAGCGGCCTGCAAAATTTTTGCAGGCCGCTCTATGATTCGTCGATTTTTTCAGGGGGGGCTGTTTTGTCCTGACTGTTTTCAAAAAGTTTTCTGCCTGTGTTTGGGAAAAGAAAAAATATTTTGCGCGGGAAAATCGAGGAGAAGAAATTGTATAAAGTCAGAAAAGCAAGAAAAAGCTAATAAAATACTGAAAGATCGTGAAAGGCAGATAAAATTGTCAAATTTAAGATTTTTTCTTTGAATTTGTTATAAATTCGGGAAAAAAGATGGAAAAGCGGGACGTTTTAAGTTGTTTAGGTGGCAGAGAGAAGAGAAAGGCATGTGATTTGCAGAAATTTGCGCGGAACTGTTGACAGAGGTGTATTTTTGTTTTAAAATAATAAGGAAAGAATCAGATTCTTAACGGAGGTTTTTCTATGAATTTCAGGAATAAAGACTGGCGCAACAGTATGCGGCTGACGGTGGATTACAACTATATGATGAAGAAATTTATCGGGAACGATGGATTTAAAGATTCTGAACTGAATGAAATGAAAGAGGCAGCAGCGGATGCGTTTGATTATGTAGCGGACAACCGCGGAAAGGGCATGATGGGCTGGATGGAGCTTCCTTATAATCAGAAAGAGATCGTGGAAGAAATCATAACGACCGCGAAAGAAGTGCGCCGCAAGTTCAAATATTTTGTAGTGCTCGGGATTGGCGGCAGTGCGCTTGGCCCGATCGCTGTTTTCAATGCGTTGTGTCATCTGCATTACAATGATCTTGCGCCGTCCAAGAGAAAGGGCCCGAAATTCTATGTAGAAGACAATGTAGATCCTGAGCGTATGGCAGCGCTTTTGGATGTAATCGAGCCGGAGAAAACGTGTTTTAACGTGATCACGAAATCGGGTGCGACGAGTGAAACGATGACGCAGTATCTGATCATCAATGATATCCTGACGAAGGCGTTGGGAGACAAGGCGAAAGAGAATATCATAGCGACGACAGATCATAAGAAAGGGAATCTGATCAAACTGGCGCAGCAGAACGGATACAAGACGTTTTATATTCCGGACGGAGTTGGCGGAAGGTTTTCGGAACTTTGCCCCGTGGGGTTATTGCCTGCGGCGGTGTTGGGACTGGACATCAAGGCGATGCTGGCGGGTGCGGCGTATATGGACAGTGTCTGCAATAAGCCTGGCATTTCAAAAAATCCTGCGTTGGCGTGCGCGGTGTTGCAGTATATGGCAATGAAACGCGGCAAGAATGTGGGAGTCATGATGCCGTATGCGGACAGCTTGAAATTGATGTCCGACTGGTATTGCCAGTTGTGGGCGGAGAGTCTCGGCAAGAACGTTACGCTGGACGGAAAGCCTTGCAATGTGGGACAGACGCCTGTCAAATCGTTGGGGGTAACCGATCAGCATTCGCAGGTGCAGTTGTATACGGAAGGGCCGTTCGATAAAGTAGTTACTTTCCTTTCGGTGAAGAATTACCGTAAAGAAGTGGCGATTCCGCACGGCTGCGAGGATATTCCGGATGTTTCCTTCCTGGGCGGGCATACGATGAATGAACTGATTCAGGCGGAAAACAAAGCGACGGCATACGCGCTTGCCAAAGCGGGCAGACAGAATTATACGATCTGGCTGCCGGAAGTGAATGAGTTTACGTTGGGCGAACTGATGTATATGTTTGAATTGCAGACTGCATATGCGGGAGCAATGTTCAATATCGATACGTTCAATCAGCCCGGAGTGGAAGCCGGAAAGCAAGCGACGTATGCGCTTTTGGGCAAACCCGGTTACGAAGCAAAGAAGAAGGAACTGGACGACGCTCCGCAGGCGGAAGAAAAATACATTGTCTGATCGAATTGCAAACCATTATATAAATGAAAAATATTCAGGCTCTGACGGCATCGCCGTCAGAGCCTGAATGCTGAAAAAGCGATCGCCGGCTCCATATAATGATTTCCCGAGGCTCTGACGGCATCGCCGTCAGAGCCTGAATGTTGAAAAAGAGAAAGAAGCGAAAAGAGCAGATCTGCTTTTGTAAAAGTGGGGAAAGTATATCGTTGCCGTACAGAATTTTTTGTAAAAGTTTTGAAAGGGTATGAAGAAAAATCCGGTATTTAAAAAAAATGCTTTGCGTTAAGCCGTACGGCGGAATTTGTAGTGGGGAATAAGGCGGAGAAGGTAAGAGAAAAGTTAAAGAAAAAAATTCTTGACAATTGCGGGAAGGTATGGTATCATTAATAATAATAGGTCATAGAAACGCAATGACGGGGAGGAGTACCCGCGCGGATTGGTACAGAGAGGGAACGGCAGGTGGAAGTTCTCACAAGAGCGTGGCGGAAGGTAGCCCCTGAGCGGCAAACTGAAAGCGAGGAGCGAGTAGGCTTTGACGGGTTTTTCCGACGTTAAACGGAAACCGATATCGATGCGCGGGAAAGCGTATCTGCATCGGGCAGAGAGTGGAAGAAATTCCGAATTCGGGTGGTAACGCGGTATAAGTCGTCCCGGGCAGCGAGAAAGCTGTCCGGGATTTTTTTATGGAGCGAGTCGGCTGTGCGGATCTGAAAGAGCGAAGGTAGCGGGCGGCGATGGATCATGGAGGTAAACGGAATGAAGATCAAGGGAACGCAACTGTTTGTGAAGGCGTTGGTGGAAGAGAAGGTGGATACGTTATTTGCGTATCCGGGCGGCATGGCGATAGATTTATTTGACGCATTGTACGGAGAGAAGGAATTCCGAGTAGTATTGCCGCGGCATGAGCAGGGATTGGTGCATGCAGCGGACGGGTATGCGCGGGCAACGGGCAAGACGGGTGTATGTCTGGTGACGAGCGGGCCTGGGGCGACGAATCTTGTGACGGGGATAGCGACGGCGAACTATGACAGTGTGCCGTTGGTATGTTTTACGGGGCAAGTGCCGACGAACCTGATCGGAAACGATGCATTTCAGGAAGTGGACATTGTGGGGATTTGTCGGAGTATATGCAAGTATGCGGTGACGGTACGGAGACGGGAAGATCTGGGACGAATCATAAAAGAAGCGTTTTATATAGCGCGGACGGGCAAGCCGGGTCCGGTGCTGGTTGATTTTCCGAAGGACATTCAGCAGGCGTTGGGGAGTGACGAATATCCGACGGAGGTATCGATCCGCGGATACAAGCCATCCACGGGCGTGCATATGGGTCAGCTGAAGAAGGCGGCGGAGATGGTAGCGAATGCGAAGCGTCCGTTGTTTCTGGTGGGCGGCGGCGTGAATATTTCGCAAGGCGGCGAGGCGATGACGAAGCTGGCGGAGAAGCTGAACGTACCCGTAGTTACGACGATCATGGGCAAGGGTGCGCTTCCTACGGATCATCCGTTGTATATCGGGAACATGGGGATGCACGGGAATGTGGCGTCGAACACGGCGGTATCGGAGTGTGATTTATTATTTTCGATCGGGACGCGGTTTAATGATCGGATCACGGGCAAGATCAGTGAATTTGCGAAGAATGCGAAGATTGTGCATATTGATATAGATGCGGCGTCGATATCGAGGAACATTGTGGTGGATGTACCGATCGTAGCGGATGCGCGGGAAGCGATCGAAAAGTTTGCGGAGATAGCGACAAAGCCGAGGCATACGGAAGAGTGGGTCGGGCGTTTGCAGAAACTTCGGGAAGAAAAGCCGATCGAGATCCGAAGTGAAGGACACATGAATCCGCAGGATATAATCGGAGCGATCAACGAACATTTTAAAGAGGCGATCGTGACGACGGATGTGGGGCAGAATCAGATGTGGACGACGCAGTTTTTGCAATTGCGCGGAAGGAGTAAGCTGTTGACGTCGGGCGGACTGGGAACGATGGGATACGGATTGCCTGCTGCGATCGGAGCGAAGCTTGGATGTCCGGAACTGCCGGTGATCAGTATATCAGGGGATGGCGGATTCCAGATGAACGAGCAAGAGCTTGCCACGGCGGTATGTGAAGAGCTGCCTTTGATCATATGTATTCTGAACAATTCATATTTAGGGAATGTACGGCAGTGGCAGGAGATGTTTTACGGCGGAAGGTATTCGTGTACGTGTCTGAAAAAGCGTCGCAGCTGTGCGCAGTGGTGTTCGAAGCCGAACGCGACGTGTCCGGAGTATATACCTGATTTTGTGAAGCTGGCGGAAAGTTACGGGATTGAAGGGATCCGGGTGACGAAGCGTGAAGAGATCGGGGCGGCACTGGAGCGAGCGAAAGCGAGTACGGACAAGCCGACGCTGATCGAGTTTATAATTGACAGGGAATTGGATATATTGCCGATGGTACCGGGCGGGAATGCGCTGTCGGACATGGTGACCGAGTACAAGAAGGAGAATAAGTGAGATGGTAACGGGCAACAAAAAACGTTGGGTATCACTGTACGTTGAGAACGATGTCGGCGTGCTTGCGAAAATATCGGGCTTGTTTTCGGGCAAGTCATACAATTTATCCAGTCTGACGGTCGGGGAAACGGAAGATCCGACGGTATCGCGGATGACGATCAGTTTATACGGAGACGACAAGACGTTTGAGCAGATAAAGAAGCAGCTGAACCGCAGTGTGGAAGTGATCAAGGTACTGGATTTTACCGATCTAACGATACACAAGAAGGAGATACTGTTTATAAAGCTGCACAGTTTGCGTCGCGATGAAATGGAAGAGGTATTCCGTTCGGCATCCGTTTTCGGAGTCAAGGTAGCCGATTACGATAAAAACTCCGTGATTCTGGAAAGCGTACAGACGGAATCGGAAAATGACGAAGTGCTGCGCTATTACAAGAAATATTTTTCATCGCGGCTGGAAGCGGTGCGCGGCGGTTCGGTGGCGGTGGAGTCGGTCAGCCGCAGCGACAGATAAATAGAAG
>QAKO01000084.1 GCA_003343765.1 Bacillota bacterium
GTCAGTCTCCGCATTCTTTTGCGGAGACTGACCCCCTTTTTATACGTTTTTGCAAAAAAATCAATATACGTATCTGTCTTTTGCTGTCCAAGCCTTTACGAAGTCCGCATTCGTTTTTTTAGCGGTCTTGATGTTCGAGAAGGTATTTTTGTACGGCAATAATCGTCTTTGCGTCACGGATACTACCGTCCCGGATCATTTTTGCGACTTCTTCCACAGGATAAAACGCCGCAGTCAGAAATTCATCTTCATCGGGATGAACCGTGCCTTCCCGTACTCCTTCCGCACGGTAAATATAAATTTTTTCGTTGGTATAACCCGGTGTGGGATACATCGTATACAGATGTTCGACCTTCTCGGGGATCCAGCCCGTTTCTTCCTCCAATTCCCTTGCCGCCGTTACCGCAGGATCTTCTCCCGGATTGAGTTTTCCCGCCGGTATTTCCAGCAATTCCTCGCCGTATACGTAGCGGAACTGCCGCACTAAAAGGACTTTTCCATCCCGTACATACAGAACGCACGCTCCGCCCGGATGCTCCACCATTTCACGCTTGCACGGCTTTCCGTCCGGAAGCTGCGCATCGTCGCAGCGGACATTGATAATTTTTCCGCGGTATACCACATTCTTTTTGATCGTCTTTTCCGTCAGATTCATAACCGCTCCTTCCTGTTTTCCAATTCAGCAGACGCCTGTTCCGCTGCCTGCTTGCGCCCGACTGCCTGCGCAAAATAAATATATCCGCACAAAAGCGCCGCCTGCAGCGACTTGTCTTTTGCCCTTTCCAATGCATTCAGTAACAGCATCCCGTCTATTTTCTTTGCATCCGGCAACATAGACGCATACAGCTGTTTCCGCTCCTCTTCCACACTGAAACTGCCGTACATACCTTTCTTTTTGGCTTTTCCAGACTTCTCTTCCCGCACTTCCGCGGTCGGAGCAGGTACTTCAAAAGATTCGCAGAACATGACTTTCACAGCATTTCTGAAAGGTTTTACAACCTGGTTGCAGAATGCATAAAAGCTCTCATAAAAGCTCCCGTCTTCGTAAAAATATTCCTGTAAAAATCTGCTAAGATCTAAAGTTTTGTTGTCGAACTCCATCAAAAGGCAAAATATGAACGCAAGATTTTCCGCAGGATCTTCCGGAAACAACAGTTTTTTCTGCGTCTTTCCGTACGGCGCATAATTCATATATTTGCTCTTCGCCGCAGGATAATCGAAATCTTTCGTGATATCCCTGAAAAACGCATACAGGAGATCCGACGCTGCAATCGCCTGCAGAAGTTCCCCTATTTTCGTGTCCGCTATGATGAATTTAGACTGCATCAATTCGTCACAGCGACGCAAAAACAAATCAATCTGTTCCCTGCCCGTATCCATATATTATCTCCTTTTTTCTGTGCAGTTTTTACAACTTTTTTCCGTCGGTTATCATTATAGCACAAAAATCAGATTTTATTAAGTTAATTTTCGCAAATATCTTGCTTTTCCCGAAAAATTTATGTATAATATAGAAAATCAAATTTGGAGGGCTTTTATGAAATCCGTAAAAATTTCTCTGCAAATGGCTCAGAACGTTAAAGAGTTCGTTAAAATCGTGCAGGATTATCCTTATGAGATCGATCTGAAAAGCGATAAATATGTCGTAGATGCAAAATCCATTCTCGGTATTTTCAGTCTCGACCTGTCCAAACCGCTTGTCGTTGAGATCCACTCCGATAACTGCGACGATCTCGTTGCAGCCCTTAAAAAATTCGCTTAAAACAGCGGATTAAATCTACGTTTGCACAGGGGACAGAATTATCCGCTTTTTCTTAAAAAGCGGATTTTTTGTCCGTAAAGAAAAAATCTCTATCAGGTGATTTCCATGCAGATCCAAGGCGAAACATTCATAAACAAGTTAATATTGCTTTTCGTCTTCGACAAAATGGAAAGCGCCCTTTCCGAACGCACGATCATCGACATGTGTTCCACCAGCAACGACTGGATCAATTACATGGACTGCGTCATGATCATCTCTCAGCTCCTGGAAGACGGCTTCATCTGCACGGTGGAAACCAACGACGATACTCTTTACACCATCACCCCCGACGGCAGAAGCTGCCTCGCCAATTTCTATATCAATATTCCGAAAAGCACCCGAGAAGAAATATCGGTATTCGTCAAAAACAACAGCGCGCGCTATAGGAACCGCCAGGAATGTAAATCCGATTACTACCAGAATAAGGACGGCACTTATACCGTCTTTCTGCGAATTCTCGCGCCTGCCCAGCCTATGCTGGAATTAAAATTTGTCGTGCCCGACCGTAAAACGGCACAAAATATCTACAAAAAATGGGAACTGAAAGCCGCTGATGTCTATGCGGTCATCTACGAAAACCTCGTAGACTGAACCGCCTGCGTCCTTTCTCCCCTTACAGAGGTAATACAACTATGTTCACTTACAATACAAAAGGTACTTGCTCCCGTCAGATCATCTTCGACGTCGATGACCAGAATAAAATCCACAATGTGAAATTTATCGGCGGCTGCAGCGGAAATCTGCAAGGCGTATCCCGCCTCGTCGAGGGAAAAACACTCGAAGAAGTCGAATCAACCCTCAAAGGCATCAAATGCAGAAACAATACTTCCTGCCCCGATCAGCTCGCTCACGCCGTCGTTGCATATAAAAACCGTGAACCGAAAGAACCAAAACTTTGATTCTTCTTGCCGCAAAACCCTTTTGCGGCATTTTTTATTATATGTTTTTCACCAGCCACCTTTCACACAGACATAAAACATCGCTTTTCCTTTCAGCCAAAAAAGCGCCCGCCCGAAAGTCATACTCTTCTTTTCATCGACGGAAACAAAAATCATTTACGAGCATATCATATCCGCAGTTTTTTTGAAACAAGAAGTAAAACAATGGCACTTACGTCTAAAACAGTGAACTTTATCAAGTGAAAAATATCCATCGGCTATGCCGATGGTTTCCGTTTCGGGCTGTTCGTCCCGATACAAAGAGCGGCGCGCAGAAAATTCTGCGCGCCGCTCTTTGTCCGTTTCTGTTGATATTGTCATTTCTTACAATTTTTACTGCAAAATATTGGTAGTGATCATATCCACACCCCAGGCAATGAGGTTTTTCGCCGCAGCCGGATCGTCGCACGTCCAGCAATTGACTTCGATCCCGTTCTCGTGCAATTTCTTTACCCATTCTTCGTTTAAAGATGTGTACAGGATATCCAATCCGAGCTGATCTTTTTTCAATTTTTCGATCAATTCATCCGAAATAACACCCGTCAGAAACTGCGCATGCTGGTTGGGAAGAATTTCGCGCAAGGTCTGGAGATTTTCATAGGTAAAAGAAATAAAGACGATGCGGTTCAGGTCGTATTCCTTCGCACAGATGTCTGTGATCTCTGCAATGCTCTCTTTTTTCATCGGGTTTTTCAGTTCCACAACCGCCACTTTTTCGTAACGGCGGATCACCCGCAGATATTCGCTCAAAGAAAGCGGCTTCTGCATATCCGAATACCCGCCTTCCGTCCCGCGCTCCAACAGCCGCAAAGAACGGATCTGCGAAAACTCCACTTCTTCCAAGGCGATATCTTTTTCGGCAACGCGTCCGCTCCTATCGTCATGAAAAATCACATACTTTCCGTCTTTCGTCACATGCACATCCGTTTCGACACCGTAATAGTCGCGGTTTCCTGCCGCCACAAACGCCGCAAGCGAATTTTCCAGTTCGATCCCGCTCAATCCGCGATGCGCAATCATCTTTGTCTTGCCTTTGTTTTCCAAACGAATCGTATCCATTTTTTTATTCTCCTTCTATGCCGCCCGTTACATCAGCGGTATATGATTCTCTTTGCAATATTCTTCTGTTTTCTTATCCCACAGAGAAACCTGAACTTCCCCTATGTGCAATTTATTCAATAAAAACATACACAGCCGCGACTGTCCGATCCCGCCGCCCATCGTCAACGGAAGTTCCCCCGCCACCAACGCTTTGTGGAAAGGATACTGCAGCCGATCCGCACAATTTTCTGCATTCAGCTGCATGACCAGACTCTGCTCATCCACACGTATCCCCATCGATGAGATCTCAAACGCACAATCCAAAACCGGATAATACAACATGATATCTCCGTTCAGATTCCAATCGTCATAATCCGGCGCCCTGCCGTCATGCTTCTTCCCCGATTTCAGTCTGCCCCCGATCTGCATAATAAACGTAGAACCGTGTTTGCGTACATATTCCGTTTCCCGTTGCTTGGGCGTCAGCCCGGGATACATATCTTCCAGCTCCTGCGTGGTCACAAACGATATGTCCTCGCTCAGATAATTATCAAGCTGCGGAAATTCCCGGCAAATCGTCTCTGCCGTTGTCTGCAATGCTCTATAGATCTTTCGTACGGTCTCTTTCAGAAATTCGATCGTACGGTCTTCCCGCCGTATCACACATTCCCAATCCCACTGATCGACATAGATCGAATGAAGATTGTCCAGATCTTCATCGCGGCGTATTGCGTTCATGTCCGTATACAATCCGAACCGTACACCGAAACGATACTTCGCCAGAGCATAACGTTTCCATTTTGCCAGAGAATGAACGACCTCAACAGTCTCGCCCGTCGCCTTGACATCGAACGATACAGGACGCTCCACCCCGTTCAGGTTATCATTCAGTCCGCTTTCCCTGGTAACAAACAACGGCGCACTGATCCTCGTCAGATTCAGCGTATCCGCCAACGCCTTTTCAAATATTGTTTTGATCTCTTTTATCGCTTTCTCCGTCTCGATCAGACTGAGTTTGGATTTATACATTCTTTGTTCCTCTCCATTGATTTCCTGTATCATTTGCCCGAATGTTTCAACAAATTCGTCCGCTTCCCGACGCAATTGCGCATGCTGGGCTGACGTCTGCGCGTCGTATACGGCTGCCGTCTGCATTCCTGCTTTCTTTGCAGCCAGAAGCGCCGCCAGATTGTCTTCAAATACGATGCACTCCGATGGATCCGCTCCCAGCTTTTCCGCACTTTTTAAAAATATATCCGGAAAGCTCTTGTTTTTCCCTGCGTCCTCCACCGTTACAAACGCATCAAAGAGTCCGTCGATACCGCCCGCCCGCAAAACGGGAAGATAAAATTCAGGGGACGAAGCCGTTGCCACACAAAGTTTCATTCCCTTCGCGCGCAATAACCGAACAAAATCCGCCGCCTGCGCTTTAAAATACTTTGCCCCGTCTTTCGCCCCGTATTTGGACATCGACAAAGCCCGCCATTCTTCCACCAACGCGTCCGCCGATTCCGTCGGCATATAATTTCGGATCGTATACGCCGCACATTCGTGGAAACCCAGATGCGCGATCGCCGCCTGGTATCCTTCCGGAACCTGCATTCCGCGGCGCGCAAAAAATTCCTCATCCACTTCACGCCAGATCTCCATGCTGTCGATCAGCGTGCCGTCCAGATCAAAAATGACCGCCCGTATTTTTTTCCAGTCTATCATACAATAAATTATAGCACGATTTTCAGAAATCGGCAATCGATTTCATATAAAACGACTTGCCGATTTTTAACACATCCCAGTACGCCTGCCACTTATGCCGTCCGCCTAAAATCATCGATTTTGCGTCTGCCTGCTTGAACATATTCCGTAAATATGTTAAAATAGCAATAAAGGAGATCTTTATGGGATTTTTTTCACGGCGAAAAAAAACAATCGAACAACCTTCCGCGGTCAAAGATGTACCGCGCCCCGTAACGCTGATCATCGAAGGCGAGCGTTATGCGCGCGAACTTCTCATCGCCCTGCCGCAAGACGCACAGGCGATCCTTTCCCAAGCTGAAGAAACCGCCGCAGCCTTTCCTTACCTGAAAACGGATGCGCCCGACGTTCAGCCGTCCGGACAGTATGTTCTGTTCGCAGACAAGTTCTGCCGACCTTCCGAAGATGCTGTCGAATTTTATAAATCACTCGGGGACCGCAGCGAAGACGCCATCCTTTTCCCCTTGTATAAACAAAAGTATTCCGCGCC
>QAKO01000118.1 GCA_003343765.1 Bacillota bacterium
GCGGCAGGGAGTGAAAATCCGGATCTGGGCGAATGTTTCGTTTACATCAAAAGTTTGGAAAGCAGTATAGTATCCCCCGAATATGAGGTACATTATTATTCGAACAGCGGATCCTGGTTCGGCGGGGAAGCGGCGCATATTCTCGTGGAAGAAGCCAAGGCGGGCGATACGGTTGTGCTTTCGATGCAGGTAAAGACCTCGCAGGACGGCGTTGCGGGTTCCGTGATCAAACTTTATCAGGAAAAAACGCAATGGATTGATTCCACGATGGGAGCAAACTATGCTTCGGGTGTTATGCTGTCTCCCGCAACGGCAAACGGATGGCGCGAGGTGCGTCTGAAAGTTACGCTTACTGAAGACGGTTACGTATGGATCGCTGCAGGAAGTCAAAATCCGGGTTTGGGTACGTGTGACGTAACGATCAAAGACGTGACGGTGATGAACGGAACGCTGTATATTGCAAATAATAACGCGAGCGGCGGAGCATGGTTCGGCGGGGAGTCTGCACATGTCGTTGTCGCAGGTGCAAATACGGGAGATACGGTCGTTCTCAATGTGGAGATAATGACTACGCTGGACGGGACGGACGGCGCAGCAGTGAAACTATATCAAACCAATTCGCAGTTGCAGGGGGCATCATCGAACGAAAATTACGATAAGGCAGTTACTCTTTTGCCTGCCGCAACGAGCGGCTGGCGCGTGGTGAGCATCACGGTAACGCTTACCGAAGACGAATATGTCTGGCTGGGTGTGTCCAACGAAACTTCAGAGCTCGGCGAATGCACTGTGTATATTTACGTCACGGCTGCATAAGCGAGCCGATACAAAACGAACAAAGCCCCCTGCTCCGTTCGGGGCAGGGGGCTTTTAACGTTGTTTCAGGAGTGAGAGAACGTGAAAATTTTTTTGGATTTTGGAAAAAAGTTGATGCCCATACGTCTGTGTGGTGCGGATATCTCGCAATTTGCAATTGTCATACATAGTTCGGGGGCAAAAAAAGGCGCTCCTGTGGTTCCGTCATGGACGGAAAAAGCTGCTAAAGTTTTCAAAAAATACATTTACCGTATCAGCGGTGTGGAGCTTTCGATATCTTATGATATTTACCCGTTAAAGAGAGAGCACGAAATTCTCATCGGGGGAACGATCCGACTTTGCGATGAAACGGCGGGTGAAAATTTTTCGGACGACGAATATGCGATTTTGACAAGGGACGGGAACCTGATCATAAACGGCGGCAAACGCGGAATTTTGTACGGCGTATATACTTTTCTGGAAAAGTATTGCGGCGTGCGGTATCTGACGGACACAGTTGAAAAACTGGCGGATGCCGAAGCGGTTGAGATCGGAGAAATTTGCGAAAGATCCCGTCCCGTGTTCGAATATCGCGAACTTTGCGATTGGAATGCGTGGGATCCCGATTTTTCGGTCAAGCTGAAATTAAACGGTACTTTTGTTCGGAAATTGCGCGAAGAGGACGGATTCGGCATGGGGTATGCGGGAGGAGCGGCCGGTCTCGTTCACACGTTTCACGAACTTGTCCCGCCCGAAAAATATTATCGGACACACCCCGAATTTTATGCACTTGACGCGGACGGAAACAGGGATCCGAGCGGATTATGTTTTGCAAACGAAGAGATGTTTTCGGTACTTTTGGATGGCGCAGAACGCTGGTTAAGGTCGGAAAAGGCTCCGACGATGATCTCCGTTTCCATAAACGACGGGAATGCTTTCTGCCACTGCGAAAGATGTCGGGAAATTTATGGTCGGGGTGGGAACGATACGGACGCTCTGTTAGAGTTTGTCAACAAATTTGCGCGAAAAATACGGGAAACGTATCCTGAAATTCTTGTCGATACCATATCATACGGTGAAACAGAACAGCCTCCCAAGATCGTCAAACCGGAGCGCAACGTGATCATACGGGTGTGCACGTGGTGTGCGGGAAACTATACGATAACGCAGGCGTTGCACAGCGATGAAACGGTCGAGGATGCGATCTTAGGCAGAACTCGCCTTGCGGCGGAGAGAATACAAAAGCTATCCGAACTTGTTCCCAAAATATATGTATGGGATTATCCCTATTGCTATCACATCATCAATTGTCATTATCCTGTTTTAGGGGTATTGCGTGAGAATTATCGTTTTTTTGCCGAACACGGCGTAAAGGGCGTTTTTGTAAACGGAGAAACGGATACGGCCGATTTTGTAGGCTTGAAAGTCTATCTTCTTTCCAAACTTTTATACGATCCGTACATGTCGGAGGAAGAGTATGCCGCACATGCCGAAGATTTCTTATACGGGTTTTACGGCAGGGGCGGAAAGTATATTGCTCAATTCCTGCAATGTGCTGCGTTATTGGCCGGAAAGGGGAAGGCTTATTCCTCGCTTTCCTCGCATGCAGACATTTACGGACTGAAATTGCGCGAAGACGGCACATATGACGACACATTTATCCGCAGGGGAAGGTCATATTTTGCAAAGGCGTTGGCATGTGCGGAAACGGACGCAGAGCGTGCGAGGATCAAAAAGGCTTCGCTCGTGCTTGATTCGTTTGAGTTGTACTATTGCATGGATCACGTGATGCAGGGCGGCAGTGCGGAAAAGCAGGAGAAATTTGTTGCACGGAACAAAAAATACTATGAGGATATCGTTGCGTCAGGTATTCCGAGAATTACGGAAAACACATTTTTCCCTGTTGTTAAAAATTTCAGACAAAGCCCCGCGGAATGGGAGTATTGGGATGCACAGTGCCTTGCCGGCGACAGGAATAATGAAAATTATGCCAGAGAGTTATATCTTTTGTTGCCGGTGCGGGCGGCAAAGGGCGACGTTGTCAACGGAGATTATCTTTGTAAAACCAATAACGAAAACGAATCCGGTCAATTGAGTTATTGGTCGGGTGAAGGATTCACGGAAACGGGAAAGAATTTTTCTTGGGAAAGTACGAGAGAAAAATGGCAACCCGTCAGCATCAAAGGCGCAACAGTCACGGACGTATATGAGTTTTCCGAACGGCAAGCGATCCCGCTTGACGATATTCGTATCAATCTGATACCCCGTCAGCAAAAGGGGATCTTTGTAAAGATAGAAAAAATGGACGCGGGAGCATATCTGTTTATACGCAAAAAAGAGGAGAATTTATGAAGACAAAGGGCAGAGTTACTATCCCTACGGATGAAAATTTTGTGGAAGGTACAAAAAAGATCGCAAAGCTATGGGGGGCGGATGCCGTACGTGATTGCGACGGCACCGTATTGCCGTCCAATGCTGCAGAGTTGGCGGAAAAAGTATATAATACGTATTTTGTTGTGCGCGGAGATAACGAATGGGCGCGAAAGCATCCGGAGGAAACGCATAGAACGTTTTTAAGGAGCGACAGGTGCATAGCCTTGGATACAAATTTGGATATTTGCCCGATGGACGGATTTTTTGCTGAGCAGATATCTCCGGATTGGGAGCAAACGGCACGCTGGCAGGTCTTTGACAGGACTACGGGTAAAGAAGTTTTTACTTGGCGAGCAGATGAGAGCGCAGGGGTAATCCATATCCAAAATACCGTTCCCTATCATGAGTATACGTTAAATTTTATGGCGAAGGTCATCTGGCATCCCGTTCAGATCTACAATTATCTTACAAATCATTGGACGTGCGAAAAACAGCGGATGTATGATCCTACCTTTCCGAATACTGCGGAATATATTAGGAAATTTATGGAACAGTGGTGTGACAGGCATCCGGAAACGAATGTGGTGCGGTTTACCACTTTTTTATATCAATTTACGCTCATTTTTAATGAACGCGGGCGGGAAAAGTATGTCGACTGGTTCGGCTATACACTTGCGGCGAGCCCCGCAA
The DNA here is from genome assembly GCA_003343765.1 of Bacillota bacterium. Taxonomy (GTDB): domain Bacteria; phylum Bacillota; class Clostridia; order Christensenellales; family Borkfalkiaceae; genus Borkfalkia. The sequence continues at coordinate 3,856 of QAKO01000118.1, forward strand.
TGCTCGACCGATTTGAAAGGGAATACGGATATAAATTGACGTCGGAAGATATTGTGGACGGCGGCTGTTACAACAACCCTTTCCGCGTGCCTACACAAAAATTCAGGGACTTTATGGAGCTTGTCTGCCGTGTGACGGTGGAAAAAGTGCGGGAGCTTGTGGACATCGTTCATGCGAAAGGTAAAGAGGCGATGATGTTCCTGGGCGATGACTGGATCGGTGCGGAGCCGTACGGAAAATATTTTAAAGATCTGAATTTAGATGCCGTGGTCGGCAGCGTAGGCGGTGGCGTTACGGTTCGTATGCTTTCGGAAATTCCGCACGTGCGGTATCGGGAAGGAAGGTTTTTGCCTTATTTTTTCCCGGATACTTTTTTTGAGGGGAATGAGGAAAATGCCGTGGCGGAACTGAATCGTAATTGGGTCACTGCAAGAAGGGCAATGATGCGAAAGCCGCTTGACAGAATGGGTTTCGGAGGGTATTTGTCTTTGGCTGCAAAATTCCCGAAATTTATCGACAGAGTCGCAAACATCTGCGATGAATTCAGGACGATTTGCGATGCCGCCCAGGGAGTGAAACCGTATGCGGGCGTTACGGTGGCGATTTTGAACTGTTGGGGGCAACTGCGTTCCTGGCAGAGTCATATGGTGGCGCACGAACTATGGTATCAGCAGATTTATTCTTATCAGGGTATACTGGAAGCTCTGTCCGGATTGGCCGTCAATGTTAAATTTATTTCATTTGAGGATGTCCGTAACAAGGGAATCGATGCGGACATCGATGTCTTGATTAATGTCGGCGCAGAAGGCACGGCGTATTCGGGCGGTGCGGAGTGGTCAGACGAAAGGCTGGTTTGTAGTATTCGGAAATGGGTTGCGCAAGGCCACGGGTTCCTCGGAGTTGGGCAGCCGAGCGCATTCATGAAAGAGGACAGGGCTTTTGTTTTAGCGGACGTTTTGGGCGTAGACGAGGAAAAGGGCTTCACACTTTCCGAGGATAAGTACAATATCGGAGAAAAACCGCATTTTATAACAGAGGATGTTGTCGGAGAGATCGATTACGGCGAAGGGACAAAGAATATTTACGCATTACACAATGCGGATGTATTGGATGTTCGGTTTTCAGACAGATGCAAACGCAGCGTGAATGTCGGCGAAGTGATGCTGGCAGCGAATGTTTACGGCAAAGGCAGAGGTGTGTACATGGCGGGGTTGCCATATAGTACACAAAATGCCCGCCTGTTATATCGTGCAATTTATTGGGCGGCAGCAAAGGAAAAGGAGATAAAAAAGGCTTTTTCAAGCAATCCGTTCACGGAATGTAACTATTACCCGGAAAGCGGAAAATACGCCGTCGTAAACAATTCGGATGTGCTGCAAAAAACGACCTTTTTTGATAGGGACGGCAAATCAAAAAATATCACGATCGAGGCAAATGCGATCATGTGGTTATAAAGTCAAACATAGTAGTTCGTAATAGAACAAAGGATAAAAAAGTAAAAATATATATTGGTTTTGCTCTGATTACAGATAAAGGGTTATGGTTGTGTCGATAGGACGTGCGCTTGGCTTTATACAAGTCGGCGGTAAAGCTGACGGTGCGGGTGACGCCGCACCGTCACCCGCTCGCTGCGCTCGCGGGCGCCGAAGCCAAGCGCACGCCTCAAACAAACAACCAAAGAATGCTGAAAAGATAAGGTAAAACAGAGCTTGTAAACGGACGGCAAAAAACAAGTCTCAAGAAAAGTACGGCAAAGGGAAAGCGCGGCGGATGCGGAGCCGTCCCGCTGACCCGCTTGGGATCGGCTTCCGCTTTTTCCGCCGCGCATCGCTTTCTTTCATCGGCCGACAGAGTGCTTCTTAGTCTGTTGGACGGTTGTTTTATTTGTCCGTCATATCTGCCTGCAAAAACAGCAACAGCCGCTTGTTTAAGATCTGGATGTATTTTTCGGTTACTCCGCGTTCTGCGGCATAGGCTTTCTGTGTTTTGGCATGAACATATAATTCATCGAACACTGTTTTCAGCCGCTTCGGGGCA
>QAKO01000083.1 GCA_003343765.1 Bacillota bacterium
GACGACATTCATTTTAACGGCTGGTTCTCGGATTATCTGTTGGTACGCGGCGGAAGCACGATCTTCAACGTAAGTGATCTGGATCTGTCTTCGCGTATCCTGATCGAACCCTGCGCGGTTTTGGTGCATGCGGTGGAACGTGCGAAAACCACGGGGATCCTTCGTTTCAACAGCCGTGTAGTTGTGCAAGGCTGCGGCCCGATCGGTCTGATCTGTATAGCAGTTCTGCGTACCATGGGTATTGAGCATATTACCGCTGTGGACGGCGAAGCAAAGCGTCTTGATTTTGCAAAGCAGATGGGAGCGGATAAGACGGTTAACTTCAAAGACTATAAAGGTATTGAGAATCTTGCAAAGGCAGTGAAAGATTCCTTTGACGGACATCTGGCTGATTTTGCATTCCAGTGCACGGGGTCTCCTGTTGCGCATGCAAACATTTATAAATTTGTGCGTAACGGCGGCGGACTTTGCGAGCTTGGCTTCTTTATCAACGGTGGTGACGCGACGATCAACCCGCATTTCGACATCTGTTCGAAAGAGCTTACGATGGTGGGATCCTGGGTTTACACGCTCCGCGATTATGCGACGACGTTTGATTTCCTCAAACGTGCGAAGGGTATTGGCTTGCCGGTGGATAAGCTGATCACGCATACATTCCCGTTGGAACAGATCAACGAAGCGCATCAGACAAATCTCCGCATGGAAGGTCTGAAGATCGCGATCATCAATAAATAAGCAGGTAGATTATGGCACAGGCAGTCGGTATTTTGGAAGTGTTCGGATTGGCGACGGCATTTGTGGCGGCGGATGCAGGCTGCAAAGCGGCAGACGTAACGGTAGAGCATTTCGACAAAAACAAACCAGGCAACGCGGATAAACTTCCCGTGCCGTTGATTGTCTGCATCAAGTTCCGCGGCGATGTTGCGGCGGTAGAAGCGGCAATGGAAGCGGCGGAGAGTGCGGCGGAAGGAATTTCCGGCGTGGTCGATAAATATATCATTGCGAATCCCGAAGAGGGGACGCAGAAGATGTTGAAGCTGAACGCTTTTGATAAAAATTAAAACGGATAAATTTCAGGAGGATAGAAACATGGCAAAGGAAGCATTGGGCATGATCGAGACGAGAGGCCTTGTGGCAGCGATCGAGGCAGCAGATGCAATGGTCAAAGCGGCGGAAGTAACTTTGATCGGAACGGAGAAGATCGGTAGCGGTTTGGTAAGCGTTATGGTGCGCGGCGATGTCGGCGCAGTGAATGCGGCGGTAGAAGCAGGCGCAAATAATGCATCCAGACTGGGCGAGCTGGTAGCGAAGCACGTAATTCCCCGTCCTCATGCAGACGTGGAAAAGATTCTTCCCAAACTGTAATTTGGTGGCAGGCCGGAGGCAACAATGGGTAAAGCACTTGGTTTTATTGAAATATCCGGCGTGACCGCGGCGATCGACGCGCTCGACATCATGTGTAAAACGGCGGATGTCGAACTTGTGACTTGGGAAAGGAAGTTAGGCGGCAGGCTCGTTACTCTGATCGTGAGAGGAAGCGTGTCGGCGGTAACGGAAGCGGTAGAAGCGGCCGCTGCGGGAGCAATTAAAAAGCCTGTGGCGAAAGCGGTGATAGCCAATCCGCATTCCGAAACGGAGCGGCTGGTTGCGCTTTCCGCATCCAGGCTTGCAAAGCGGAACGGTAAAGATGTTCCGATGAAACACGATACTTGATTCAAATTTCAAGCGAGCATACGGAAAATTCCGTAAGCAAATAAAAATCAGTAAAATATCTCTGAAGGAGGAGAAAAGAAATGTCACTCGAAGCATTGGGTATGATCGAAACGAGAGGTCTTGTAGCAGCGATCGAAGCAGCGGATGCTATGCTGAAAGCAGCGAACGTCACGCTGATCGGAACGGAAAAGATCGGCAGCGGCTTGGTCAGCGTAATGGTCAGGGGCGATGTCGGCGCGGTGAACGCAGCAGTCGAAGCTGGTGCAAACAATGCGTCCAAGCTTGGCGAACTGGTTGCGAAACACGTGATCCCTCGTCCTCATTCTGACGTCGAGAAGATTCTTCCTACGCTTTCCAAATAATTGCGAGGTAAGGAATCGGGTTGCTTGAATCCGCGCTCCGTTCGTTGACGGAGCGCGGCGAAAAGCGCAAAAGCTGTGCCGAAAGCGGTGCAGCAGGTTTTGTATACAATTTTTCGGACAATTCAGGAGGATGGCGGCAGTGGAACAGAGTACCATTGAAATGATAACGAGGCTTACGTTGCAGGCGTTGGAACAGCAGCAGAATTCCGGGAGCGGATTTATGGTTCCGGTAGGAGTTTCGGCGCGGCATGTACATCTTACGCAGGAACACGTGGAAGAGCTGTTCGGCAAAGGTCATGAACTGCATAAGAAAAAAGATCTTATGGGCGGACAGTTTGCTGCGGAAGAATGTGTAACGATCGTGGGGTTAAAGCTCCGTGCGATTGAAAATGTGCGTGTGCTTGGGCCCTGCCGTAAAAATTCGCAAGTGGAGATTTCCGCTACAGATGCATTGAAACTGGGGGTAAAAGCGCCTATCCGCGAATCGGGGAATATTGCCGGGAGCGCGCCGATCGCACTGGTCGGGCCGAAGGGAGCGATTTATCTGAAAGAAGGGTGCATCATAGCAAAGCGGCACATTCATATGTCGCCGGCGGATGCGGAAGCGGCAGGCGTCAAAGACGGTGATGTCGTATCCGTAAAGGCGGACAACGAGCGCGGAACAGTGTTTAACCATGTTCAGATCCGTGTCGACAAGAGCTTCACATTGGAAATGCATCTGGACACAGATGAAGCGAATGCGGCAAAGATTTCGACCGGTTCTACGGTGCGTATACTGTAAAGGCCGGAGGAGTACTGAAATGATTATCGGAAAAGTGGTGGGCAGTGTTGTGTCCACGCGCAAGTGCGAAAATCTTGTCGGGAACAAATTCATGATCGTGGAACCGATTCCGAGTTTGAAAGTAATGAATCGGATCGTAGCGATCGACCAGATCGGAGCAGGTATCGGTGAACTTGTACTGGTGGCGCAGGGCAGCGCGGCGCGCGTCGGATGCGGCATGGACAGAGCGCCGGTAGACGCAGCGATCGTCGGTATTTTGGACGAAGGACAGAATTTGGAGTAATTGCAGACCATGGAAATAAAAGAACTGGCCGCACTTTTGCAGAAGAGCGGCGTAGTCGGAGCGGGCGGTGCAGGCTTTCCTACATACGCAAAACTGGATGCCCGTGCGGAAACGATTATAATGAATTGCGCGGAGTGCGAGCCGTTGCTCAAACTTCACAGGCAATTATTGGAAAAGTATGCGGATGAGATAGTTTCGGTATTCCATCTGGTCATGGAGACCGTGGGAGCGAAGGAAGCGATCATCGGCATTAAAAAGGCATATAAAGCGGCTATCAAGGCACTGGAAGGAGTTCTTCCCAAGTATCCCGGCGTACGTTTGGGACTTTTGGACGAAGTGTATCCTGCCGGTGATGAAGTCGTTCTGATATACGAAGTAACACATAAAGTAGTACGTCCCGGCGGACTTCCGATCGAGAGCGGTGTCATAGTTTTCAACGTGGAAACGTTGTATAACCTGTATCGCGCAATGCATAAGAATGAACCGGTCGTGGACAAACTTGTGAGCGTCGTTGCGGAGGTAAATCATCCCGTTACGGTGCGCATGCCTTTGGGTTCGACGGTGGAAGAAGCCGTACAGCTTGCGGGCGGTGCAAAGGTAAAGGATCCCGTTTATTTTGTGGGCGGACCGATGATGGGAAACATTCTTCCCGGAAGTACGCCGATCACAAAGACTACGAACGCGATTCTCGTGTTGCCGCAGAACCATTATTTGGTGGAACGTAAGCGTGCGAACACGCAGGTCATGTTAAAGAGAGCTGCGGCGAGCTGCTGTCAGTGTTCGATGTGTACGGATTTGTGTCCTCGTCATGCATTGGGGCATCCGATCCAGCCGCATCTGTTCATGCGGGCAGCGACCTGTAAGGACGCGCAGGATCCGAACATATTCCTTGATACGTTTTTCTGTTCGTCCTGCGGCTTGTGCGAGCTGTATTCCTGCTTCCAAGGGCTTTCGCCTCGTTCGCTGATCGCGACATATAAAAACGGTCTGCGTGCGGCGGGTGTCAAAGCGCCGCAGGTACAGGCGGCGCCGGTACAGCCTTCAAGAGAGCTGCGCAAAGCACCCATGAAGCGTTTGATGGCGCGTCTGGATCTCACGAAATACGATGCAGCGGCACCTTTGCAGGATGAGTGCGTAAAGGTCAAGAGTGTAAAAATTCCGTTGCGCCAGCATATCGGAGCACCGGCGGTATGTGCCGTCAAGGCAGGAGATATAGTGGAGCGCGGGCAGGTAATAGCAAATCCTGCGAACGGTTTAAGCGTTGCGATTCATGCATCCATCACGGGCAGAGTCAGAGAAGCGGACGCGAACAGCATAACGATAGACAGTACGGAGATTTGAAATGAGCAAAGCAATCGGAATGGCCGAATTTAAAACGGTATCTGCGGGTATTACGGCGGCAGATGCGATGGTCAAAACGGCGGATGTCGATGTGATCGAAGCGGAGACGGTGTGTCCCGGCAAATATATTGTGATCATAACGGGAGAATTGAGTGCGGTAAATGCGTCTGTGGAAACGGCGCGTACGTTGCACGGATTGCATTTGATCGACAGTTTTGTCCTCGGAAATCCTGCGGACGAAATTTTCCCTGCGATCTACGGTGCTTCGCACGTCGAGATCGTGCAGTCGTTGGGTGTGATTGAAACATATGATGCGGCGGCGATCATAGTTGCGGCGGATCAGGCAGCAAAGACAGCGGATGTATCGCTTGTGGAGATCCGCTTGGCGCGCGGTATGTGCGGCAAGAGCTATCTTTTGCTGACCGGAGAAGTTGCGGCGGTGGAAGCGGCGATCGCGCGCGCACAGAAAGCGGTCGAGCCGCGCGGAATGTTCCTGGACAGCTCCGTTATTGCCCGTCCCGATAAAAAGATCATCGATCAGATTTTGTAAAGACGAATGGGTTCGGTGCAGGCAATGTGCCGGGCCTTTTGTCGCTTTTTTCGGAAATATTTGAATGGTTTGCCGTATAGTCCGAGCGAGGATATTTTTGCGGAAAAATAGAGAAGGGGGATGTTATGCTCGCTATTGAGAGAAGAAACGCGATACTGTCTGTATTACGAGAGGACAAACATGTAGTAGTCAGTGAATTGGCGAAAGCGTTTGAAGTTTCGGAAGAGACGGTGAGGCGTGATCTCGATAAACTGGAGAAAGAAGGTCTTGTCGTCAAGACATATGGCGGCGCCGTTATCAGCGAAAACAATTCGGTTGAATTGCCGTATGTCGTTCGTAAAAAGGCGAACGTGACGGCAAAGCAGAAGATTGCGGAATTGGCGGCCAACATTATTTCGGATGGCGATACGCTGATTCTGGATGCCAGTTCGACGGCGGTATTCATCGCGCAGAAGATCAAAAACAAGAAAGATCTGACACTGATCACCAATTCGATCGAAGTTCTTATGGAATTGTCGGACGTGACAGGCTGGAAGATTTTATCGACGGGCGGACTATTGAAAGAGCGGTCGTGTGCGCTGGTCGGGAATCAGGCGGAAGAATGTCTTTCGAGATTTCATGTAGACAAGGCGTTTATATCCTGCAAGGGTGTACATCCCGAACACGGTTTTTCAGACAGCAGCGATATGCATGCTTCGGTGAAAAGGAGCATGATCCAGAGTGCGGCGCAGGTCTTTTTTGCGGTAGATTTTTCCAAATTCGGGAAATTATCCCTGACGACGATCAGCAATTTTGAGGGAGTCGAAGCGATTATTACCGACCAGAAGCCGAGTGTGGAATGGGAGCGTATCTTTGCCGCAAACGATGTGGAATGTCTTTATCCGGAGGGCGAAAATGTCTGAAACAAAGGTTATTTGTTTTGCGAACAATAAAGGCGGCAGCGGTAAATCGACCACCTGTTCGAATGTCGGATATTTTTTGGCGGAATCTGGCCGCAAGGTTCTGCTGATCGACGGAGATATGCAGTTGAATCTGTCACTTGCGTTTTTTGATGAGGAAAAGGTTCTTGCCATGGCGGCAAGCGAGAAGAATCTTTTCAATGCGATCAAGAAGCAGGATGATCTGTCGGATTATACTGTATCGACGGGGTATCCGGGATTAGATATTATTCCTTCTTCGACATTGATGAGTTCGATCGAATTTGAGCTGTTTTCTAAGTGGCAGAGGGAATACATTCTGAAAAAGAGTCTGCAGAAGCTGAAAGAGAGCGGCAAATATGATTATATACTGATCGATTCACCTCCTACATTGGGCGGATGGGTCATGAATATACTTGCGGCATCTGATTATCTGATCGTGCCGGTGGAAGCAAGCCCTTGGGGACTGTTCGGACTTTCAAATTTATTTGAATTTTTGTCGGAAGCAAAAGGCGTGGCGCCTGAATTGAAGGTGGCTGGAATTGCCGTCACAAAGGTCGACGGTCGGAAAAATTATTTTAAACAGACAATGGAAACTCTGCGTGAATTGCCGGCGCATTT
>QAKO01000090.1 GCA_003343765.1 Bacillota bacterium
CCCTATTGGTCGTGACGTGGATACCGCGATACCCCAAAGGCGACGTGCATTCCAGATAGCTTACGCGGATATTGCCGCTCTTGATCTCCGCACAGTTCCCCAGTTCCGGCCCGACAATCCTGACGTATTGGTTCTCCTCCGTCTGTCCGTAGACACTGACGATGAGCGGAGATTCCTCCGCCGCGTTGAACCCTGTCATCGTGAACGTATCGTTTTCGTATTCGCTCCCCGCCTTGAACAGGATCTTCGTCGGCACATCTTCTTCCACTGCCGAAATCAGTCTCTCCGCTTCGGAAAGCGTCTTTTTCGGAGCCGATTCGCTCAGACCGCTGTTCGAATCACTTCCGTTTTCGGAATCAAAATAATATACCGTATATTCGATTTGCTGCGAAATTTCCGGATAATCGGGCGATTTCACTTTGTCGACATACTCTGTCGTGATCGGCGTCACGATATCCCCCGTGCCGGGATCGTTCGGATCGTCCCCGTTGTCCGGATCTGCTGCGGGCGTGCAGGCCGCCGTTCCGAAAAGCAGGCACACGGCCAGCATCCCGCTCAGGATCTTGCTGAATAATTTCATATTTCCTCCCCAATGAATAAATAGATTTCAGGCGCTTTGCGCCGCGCTCTTCCCAACCCGCTCCCCGCGGTTGGGAATAAACATAAACAGGAACGGCACGGTTACGAACAATGCGCACACCAGCCAGTCCAGACGAAAATTCGCGCGGAACAAAAACAGAATCCGCACCGCCGAAAATACCGTCGCGAGCCAAAACACTACCATACTGAATGCCGCCGGCACCCACATGACCTGCACGAGCGGCGCACTGTCGTCCGCCGCCAGGTGTGCCAGTCCCCAATAAGCATACACCGTCGCAAACAAGCATACGATCGCAAGTTTTACCACAAGCTTTCCCATGCTCCTGACGCGGATCCCGCATACGCTGAACCCGCCCGTTATGCGGTCGACAAAAAAGAAGGAAACAAACGGGATCAGGCACAACCCGTATCTTTGCATCCCGCTTTTTTTTGCCAGAACCGTCACTCCCACGGAATAAATTTCCATGTACACCAGAAAGACGATCCACGCCGTCATTGCAGTTCCAGCTCCCTCTGTGCCTTCATGGTCTTGTACTGCGTCGTGTAATATTCCTGCACTTCCAGCGTCGCGCGGTTGTACGCCGAAGCAACCGAATCAAAGACCGTAACCCCTCCCGACGTAAGCGACAAAGGATCCGTCTTTCCTGTCCAAGCGTCCACCGCCATCTGGTACAGCGTTGCACCCGCATTCGCCACGATCGTGTTGTAACTGTCCGTCGATACAAACATATAATCCATTACGTCGTTGTCAATGTAGTTTTCAGGATTGCCCGCTATATCGTTGATCCAATGCAGCTCCTCTTCCGAATACCCGTCATAGATCAGGTTGCTCATGTTCTGGTTTTCCACCAGTGTCAGGATCCCCGAATAGGGCGCTTCCGTCGCATAACTCTCCTTTCCCTCCGGATAGGAATACGTCCCGTCGCCGTTGTTGATCCAATGCTCGCCTTCCACGCCGTAACGGCAGAGATTGTAATTCTCCTCGCTCGCATACACCCAGTTCAGAAATCCCATGATCTCCTTTACATACTTGCTCGATCCCGTGATCGCCGCCGCAAAGGTCGCCGTCGGGTTGCGCATGAACCCTTTCTGATCGTCCGGGCTGTCCTTGTGCGCTTTCAGCGGGCCCAATACCGTGAATTCTGCGTCCGGATCGTTATTTTTCGTCATCCGCGCCACTTTGATCAGGTGCTGAATGGTAGGATCAAGCACAAATACGCCAGTCTTGCCCGAAATAAAGATGGATTCCCCTTCTTCCAAAAGAATGGAATTTCCGTCCTTTGAGATCACGCCCGTCGTCGCCCATTCGTATTCGAGAGCAAGCACATCTTTGTAAGCCTGCGTACTCCCGCCCGTCATGATCAATTCTTTGCCGTTCTCTTCCACGAGCGCGCTGGAAAAATACCCCGCGTCGCCGTATGCGCCCAGCGTCAGTACCTTTTCCAGATCCCACGCCGCGCCCGTCACCGCATAACTGCTGCCGGTTATCTCGTTCATCGCACGGCACATATCCGCAAACGTGTCCAGATTATCCACAAGTTCATACGTTTTTCCGTCCTTGAAAGGCGTTCCCGCTTTTGCAGGATCGTCCGTGTACCCGCACGCTTCCATGTAATCCTTGCGCACCAGAATCCCGAATTTATACGGACTGATCACCGAAGGGATCCCCACTACGTCATTGTTTACCGTCGTCATGCAATTCAACGGCGCACCTTTCACAGCTTCGTATAAATTCGGAGCGTAATCATAGATCGCATCATACAGATTGTAGTGCGAATCTTCTCCTTTCAGTTTGTCGTCCACTCCCTGTCCGCCGCGCGTGTGCGAGATTACAATATCCACCTGCGACCCCGCCGCAAGCTCACTCGCAAGTTTTGTCTGCATATCCTCGCCCAGGTACGCGATCTCAAAATCCAAAGATTTCCCCGTATCCTCCCAATAGGCGTTCTCAATGTATTCGATCACTTCTGTCTCTTTGCTTCCCGCAACCCACGAAAATTCGCTGGATCCGCCCGCATAGATAACTATTTTCGTCCCCGCAGGACGGTTTACGTTCGTGTTGCCTCCGCCGCCTCCGTTTTCAGTCGTCCTGTTTCCGCACCCCGCGCACGCAAACAACATCGCAAAGGACAACACCCCGGCAAGAATTGCCGCCGCCGTTTTTTTCATTGTTTTTCTCCTTATCCGAAATTTATTTCCGCAACGTACAGGCATGGATACAAATCTCCGCCCGACGTTTTTTTGATTTCAACCCTCGGTTTCAGCCTTTGACCGACCCCGCAATCAGTCCCGACGCAAAATATTTATGCAGGACGGGCGAAAGCACGACCAGAGGCAGAACGATGATGACAATGCCCGCATTTTTCGCCGTAATGAGCGGCGCATTGGTGATCGATCCCGTGGAAGAGCTGCCGTAGAGCGTCTGCATATCCTGCAGCATCTGTCTCAGAACGTACTGCGCCGTCCACAGCGATTTGTTCGTCGCGCCCAGGTACAACAGCGAAGGCAGCCATTCGTTCCATTTCCCGACGAACGTCATGATTCCGATCGTGAACATCATGGGCATCGAAAGCGGAATGAAGATTTTTACCAAAAGCTGCAGATCGTTCGCGCCGTCCAGATACGCCGCTTCTTCCAGCGCCTCGGGGATCCCGTAAAAATAATTGCGCAGCAGAAGAATGCTGTATGTGGAGGCGACGCCAGGCAGGATCAGCGCCCAGATCGTATCGTAGATTCCGACTCCGCGAATGATAAGGTAAGTCGGTATCGTACCGCCGCTGAAAAACATTGTGATCATCAAAAACACGTTGAAAAACTTTCTGCCCACCAGATATTTTTTGGAAAGCGCATATGCCGCCGCCGTGCATACGATCACAGATAACGCCGCCGCCGTGAACGAAGTAAGCAGGGAGATACCCAGCGAACGGATAAAAATATCGCTCATCCCGAACAGAAATATGTAGCCGGCAAAGGTAAATCCCTGAAACCAGAGAGATATTCCGTTTGACTGCACCTGCAGATTTTCGCTCAGCGATGTCGTAAGAATGATCCAGAACGGAAGAATGAACACCGCTACCAGCAATGCCATGATGCATCCGTTTACGACGGAAAACGCGTCGATTTTTCTGAGCCTTGCCATTACAGTATCCCCTCATTGTCCGAGTTTTTCGCGACGCGGTTCGCCATCAGCACCAACACCATGCCGATAAGCCCGCGCAGAAGGCTGTACGCCGTCGCTTTGGAATACTGACTCCCGCCGATGATCGCCTCGTATTCGAGCGTGCCGACCACCCTGGTCACATTGTTGAGCGATTGCGATCCGTTGACCATCGCCAGAATCTGATCGTAATTATCCGACATGATCCCGCCGACATCCAGAATGATCTGCAGCATGATCACGTTCATGATCCCGGGCAGCGTTACCGTCACCATCTGACGGAACCGTCCGCCTCCGTCGATCACGCAGGCATCGTACAGCTCTTCGTCGATCGAACCGAGGCTCGACATATATATCAGCGTCGACCAGCCCATCCCCTTCCAAAGCGAGGAGATGGTCAGGATCGCCCACCAGTATTTCTCTTCCGAATACCAGGTGATCGGTTCCTTGCCGAATGCCGCCAATACCTGGTTGAGTATGCCGCCGTCCACCGCAAACAAATTGTACGACATACCGCCGATCGAAATCCAGGAAATAAAGTACGGAACGTACGCCACCGCCTGCACAAATCCGCGCGCACGGCGGTTATGGATCTCACGCAGCAAAAGCGTAAAGATCAGTATGATCGGAAAGTTCGTACAGATCCGGATCAGGGATATGTAGATCGTATTGCGGAATTCAAGATAACTCGCACTCTCGGGATCGAACAGGATTTTATAGAACATTTTGAACCCGATAAACTCACTCCCGAATACCCCTTCCAGCAGGCGGTAGTCCTGAAACGCAATGATCACGCCGAACATCGGCGCATAACAGAAAATACAGATCAGAACGATCGCCGGCAGGAGCAGAAGATACAGCATCTTGTGCCGCACGATACCCTGCCACGTCTTTCCCGTCAGGAATGCATGCACTCCCGTACGGAACGGGCCGCGACGCACTGACTTGACAAGACGATCAGTTTTCTCCGTTTCCATTCTCTTTCCCCTCCTTGCTCTGCCCCTCACTTTGCAGTATTTTCAGCCCCGCACGGCGGAAATAAATATACACCGCAACGCATAGTCCTACCACGACCGCCGCCGCATCGACATCCTGATCAAAAACTATATACCCGACCAGCATACTCACCGCTTCGTTCGTCACTTCCGCTTCAAATTTTTCCGTGCCGTTTTCGTCCACAACCAGCTTGTTGCGCAGTACCGTCGCATTGACTTCGCCCGGAACTACTTCAAACGTGTTTTCGGAAAGCACCGTCACGTTGCCGCCGTATGCCCTGATCCGCCCAGGTACTGTCACCTGCGCCCGCGTCACGCCCTCCAAACCGAACAGACGAAACAACAGCAGTTTCGTATCCGACGCCGCTTCCCGGCCCTGCTGTTCAAATGTTTCCAGAGGGATCGCCGCCCCCGAAACATCTTTCGGTGAAATGCCGTCCGCCGTCGTGCGCGGAATTGTGATCTGACCCAGAACCCCGTCAAAATGCGCCGATACCGTGCAGCTTAAATTGCCGCGGTTCAGCTTTTCCAACAGTTCGAGCGATTCGCTCCCCTCCGTTACAAACTCCGACCACGGCTCCAGATAAAAATCGCCGTTCAGCTTGATTTTATCCAGACGACGGAACGCTACCGAAACTTCATAGCCGGTCTCCGTCGGCTCCACCGATTTCGCGACCAGCATATCGTCATCGCCCGATACAATGTTGAATCCCTTCAGCTTTTCCTGCAACTCATCTTCAAACTCCTCTGCCGTGAGTTCGCTTTCAAACGTCAGTACCGCACTCCCCTTCCCGTTGTAACCGATCGACGCGGCACCTTCAACACTGAATCCGTACCCCGCCGTAATCAACAGCGGCACCATCAGCAGCGCCAGAAATCGCCATGCTCTTTTTATGATCATCCTGTTTTCTCCCGCCATTGCTTGCTTTCTTCTCGTTTTCTCCTGTATTGTAACAGACCGAAAACGGAAAATCTACTCCATCCATTGTCGTAAAATTGCAAATTTTTGACCTTTTTTCAGAAAAACTCTTGTCTTAGGCCGTGGCAAATTCGCCCTATACGACGCTCCTTTTCAACCAGCATATCCCGCCCCATACCCACTTTTTCTGGGAATTCACTTACACCGTAAACGGCACGGTAACCAATTATGTGAACGGGACGCCCGTGGAATGCCATCCTTTTTCCAAAATCGTACTCATCCAGCCCGGAGTTACACACGAAATGATTCCCGTCGATCAGGCCACGCCAGGCACCGCACCCCTGCAGCACCGCGATATTTATGTCACCGTCGATAAAATGAAAAAGCTCTGCGCCATGCTCGATAAAAATCTGTATGCCGCGCTCTGCCAGTCGCCCGTGACCGTCATCGATACCATCAACGAAAATATGGAATCTTTCGAATATACGCTCAATTACTTCAATGTCTACGAAAGTTCCTTCTCCAGCCACATGGATTTGTTCGATCAGCTGCATACGACCGTCGTCTTTCAGATCCTCGGGATTCTTCTCAAACATAAGATCCGTCAGAAGCGCGAATACCCTGATTGGATCGAAAACTTTTTCGATAACCTCAAATCCGAATCCTTTCTCTGCCGCGACGTGCAGGACATCATCCGCGATATTCATTACAGCCACGGCTATATCTGCCGCGAATTCAAAAAAAATGTCGGGAAAACGATGGTGCAATGCCTCAACGAGAGCCGCGTCGTTTATTCCACCATCCTGCTTATGGACAATTCCCTCTCCGTACTCGACATCGCCATGCGGCTCAATTATAACTCACAGAGCGCATACATCAATGCATTTAAAAAAGTGTACCAGGTTTCCCCGCACCGCTGGCGTATGCGCGTATTCAAAACTTCCTGATCCTTCCCGACCGGTTGATTCGGACAATCTTATACAAAACCTTTTCGGATTATCTCGGGCAAAACCTTTCCGGATTGTCTCGGACAAAATTCTTTCAGACCGCTTCGGCGGTCTTTTTTCATGCACCGAGCAATACCCGCATCTGCACTTCTGCCCGCACAAATGTCAGACGGCACGCTCTCCCGTCCATGAACGCAGGCGGATACTCGGTATAGACGAACGCATCCTGCCGCAGTTCGCAGACGCGCACCGTGATGCGCGAAGGGTACCCGTATCCGCGCAAACCGAACACATATGGTTTGCCCGTATAATAATCGTCAGCCACCTTTTCTCCGTCCAAAAGAATTTCCAGGCGATCCCCCTCATACCCGATCGCAAGATGCGCCGCCTGAACGTCCCCGTACGGGCCTTCGCATTTCAGAACATAATCCGTGTATCCGTTCCCCGATTCTTGGCCGCAGATTTGCACAGAAAAAGACGGTACGTCTATATTTTTTTCGTACAAACCAAACACACCTTCGTCGCCCGTGCAGACAAATCCGCACGGCGGCGTTTCGGGCTTCGGATAAATTTTCAGGCGGGCATTTTTGCCGCATAAAAGCACAATTCCGCCCTCTGATGCGTACATCTCGCCGTCCGTGACAAACAGCCGATCCATTCCGGCATAAGAGAAGCACCAGGCATTTTGCGCGTCCTGCTTGCTCAGAAGAATCACTTTCCCCGCAGGATCGCCCTCCGTTTCGATCGCGCCCTGCCCTTCTTCCGCCCAGAACACGCAGTCTTTTTCGTTCAGCGTGCAAAAGGGCGTCGCCAGCGCATACCGAAAACGAGTTCCGCAAATTTCCCTGTTGAATACAAAGGCACAGTATTGCCCGCTTTGCAGCGTAAAATCGGGCAGCGTTACTCCCTGCACGGGCGAAAAAGAACGGACACTTTTTTCTTTTGTCGGATAATGCCTTACATAATTGTTGAAAAATACAAACCCGCCATTCTCCCGCGCACGCACTGCACAACGCAGTGCGTGCAGATCGTTCGGGTCGGAAGGATTGCCCGGAAACAAGCTAACGGGCAGGGTGCAGATCTGCCGACCGAAATAGCGGATCAGATAATTCCACAGCTTCAGCTCCCGCCCGCACGGACGAATCTCCCCGTACTGCCCGACAGGCGCCTGAAAATCATAGTTGAATTCGGGAAGATCACAGCAAAAGCCCGCCCGCAAATTTTTCTCGTCGCGGTATTCCTGCATCGACGTGAACGCGCCCGTCGGATTGATCCCGCCGTGAAATACATAATACCCCAACATCGCCACGCCGCTTCCGATCTTGCAAAGCGCCATCGCCCCGCAATCTTCGCCCGTTATCACGGGACGGCGGATCTTTGTTACCTGAATCCCCGACCCGTGTTCTACCGTCGCGTACGGATACGGAGAACGCGCAATGGTGGCATCCATCTCTTTCCTGCCCGTATCGCTGCCTATGTTCGCATCGTTGGGATTATCCGTGAACAGATACCCATCCATCGGCGGCAGTTCTCCCGTCTGCGCTTCCCACGGCGCTTCACAATAATTGCCCCATACGGGAATCGCTTGCCCCGTCGCCGCTTTCCCCCAGCCCGTCGCAAAATACAGCGGTACGTCCATACCTTTTTCCTTCAACAAGGCGATCAGCGCCGCAATGTGTTCGTCACCGATCCCCTTTCCCTGCACGCCCCATTGGCTGTATTCGTTTTCGACCTGCACGGCAACGATCGGCCCGCCGTCTTTATACGTAAGTCCCGCACACTGCGCGCAAAGCTGCGTAAAATATCTTTCCACGTCCGCCATGTATCCCGCATCGTTGGAACGCGCCCTGTATTTTTTATTTTCCACCCAGTCGGGGAATCCCCCGTTGCGGACTTCCGCATGTACCCACGGCCCCACCCGAAGGCACAAATACATCCCCGCCGCCTTTACTTCTTTTGCAAACCTGCGGAGATTTTTGCTGCCTCGGAAATCAAAATGCCCTTCCGCTTCTTCGTGGTGGATCCAACAGCAATAGGAGGATACGATATCCACTCCCAACGCCTTCATCTTGGCAAGGTCTTCCTTCCAATCCCTGCAATCGCTGCGACTGTACGGATATTCCCCCATTACAGGAAACCAGGGTTCGCCGTCCATTTCAAAATATTGCGAATTGTATGTTATCATATTCTTCTCTCCGTCAGAACGCTTCGCGAACGTCCGCTCGTTCATATCCCTGCGGGATCTGTATTTTCTCGACTCCGTCCGTGCGCTCGAAAATAAGTTCTTCCTTCCCCACAGGAATACGGATGCGGCAATCGATCTTTTCCGCGGCATCCGTAAACAGGATCTTGTTTCCGTGTACACCCGCGAAACCGCTGACATACCCGACCAAAAGATTCGCCGCATAGGACGCAAACCCGTGGTCAAGACTGCCGCAAGGATTGTCGTTTTCCCAAAGCGTTCCCGTCTTTTGCGCCATGCCGTAAAAGAAATCCACACACTCCTGTCTCAGCTGCGTACGCTTATCCGACCGCGCAAGCATCATCAGCCGCAGATAATTCCCGATAAACGCATTGGATTTGTATACCTGCGGATAGGTCATGCGCACGTCACGCGATGCCCCGAATTTTTCCGTGAGCAGCTCAAACAGCTTCGGATATGTCTGCGGCGTCGCAACCCCCGAAAAAAATGCATAATACTGACACGTCTCCGTAATATGTCCGAGAAGTTTCGTTCCGCCCTCGCACCGCACGCGGTTATCTTCAAAAAACTCCCCGTTAAACGAATATTCCCGCACGGCACTGCGCACCTTCTCCGCTTTTTCCAGCAATGCACCGTCCGAATATAACAGTCCCGCACTCTCTACCGCTTTCGCATACAGCATGTTGGACGGGAAATTGATCCCCTTGATAAATTCTTCATCGTTCGCCATGCTCCATTCCACAAATACCCAGCTTTCCAGATTCTCCAAAAGCCCGTATTCGTTGCGGTATTTTTCAAAAAACGAAAGGATCCCGTATACCTTTTCCCTGCTCGCTTCCGCCACCGAAAAATTTCCGCTCCGTTGATATTGGTCGTACAGCTCCACTATATACCACATCGCCCAGTTCGGAATATACTGCGCGTTCACAAAATCGGCAGGATAGCACATCGGGATCATCTTTTCAGGTATGTACGAAAGATGCGGGCTCATCGCATAATTCTGCAAAAACGCTTCTTCCACCTTATTTTCACCCGTAAACAACTGCTCTGCCTTCGCGGAAAAATAAGAATCGCACAGCCACCCCGCCCGCTCCCGTGAAGGACAATCCGTCAGAAGATCGACCGCATTATGGCGGAATGTACGGCACGCCGCATCCATGATCGCGTTCAGCCGCTCGTCCGCACACTCAAACGCAAACCGATCCGTGTCGGGATTTTCAAATTTCTGTATGTATACCTTCGGCGTGGTTACTCTGCCCTTGCTTACCAGCACCTTCACAAACCGCGCCGTATATGGTTCAAACGTAAAATGCCTGTATTCACCCTCTTTGAGACGATATTCAATAATATTTACACAGGCGTTCCTGTACGGCAAAACTTCGGCAGGCGCATCCGGCGACTTACGCAGATCCATTTCATCAAACAAAATATACACGTGCGCATCCGACTCCGCTCTCACTTCCGTACCGATAAACCCCGTCTCCGCTTTCCCAAAATCAAATACCGCATATTCCCCCGCACTCAATCCTTCTTTCCGGACACCCTTTTCATATACGAGATTGCACACATAATCGGATGGATTGCTTTCCCATTCCCCGATCGGATAAATACGCAGATTTTCGATTTCCATGCAAATATTGCGGTAAGGCTCACCCTCTCCTTCCCGAAATGTACCGTCTTCGATTTCTTCCGCCGCCACACACTCATAATCCGGATAATCCGTGACCCGCGGCAAAAATTTCCCAGAAGTCACCTGCACAGGCAGAACCGCATCTTCCCCGAAACAGCGAGAATACGTTTTGACAGGCGATTGAGTGAAAACATAGCTTTCCGTAAACGCGCGCTGGTAGCTGAACCGGCTTACCTTCTGCAAACGTTCACTGTAACACCTTACATAAAAATCTTTTCCCGTCCAGTGTTTCGCCTGCCCGTTTTCCGTGATCTCCGCCTGCAAAAACGCCGGCTGATCCAGCACCCAATAATTCATCGTATTGTATCCCGCCGCTTCAATGAACAGTACATTCTCCTCTTCCAATTCACGCAAAGGAATGCGGTCTATCCGAAAATAGCCGTGCGCCGCCCGCGACGGCCCAAATGCAAGAAATTTACCGTTTAAATACGCCTTATAACAATTGCTCGCCGTGATGAATAACTCCGCATTTTCCGCTTTTTTAAAACAAACGCAAAACGCACAGATACTGTTCAATGCCTTTTCCTGCTTTTCCAGCCATACGGGAATTGCTTTCTCAAACTGCATAATCTCTCCTTCCGGTCAACTGCAACGATCCGCTTTTTTCTCGCCTGCAGACCTTTTACTGCCTCTTTTTCTGAATTTCGCAGGAATTATATCAAAAAACAACCGATGTTTCTACTCCTTCCGTTAACCATAAGTTGCAAAAATTTGACTTATCTCCCCACTCCGCCGCAACCCTCTCTTGACAAATCGATCATGCAATATTCCGAAAAATTTTTCCAGTATGCGCTCTGTCTCTCGTTTTTTAACGTAAAAAAGCGGGACGATCCCGCCCCGCTTTTCAACTATTCAACAATCAATCATACTTTTTCCACCGCGACCGTTTTTAATCAGCCTGCATCTCAATAACTCCTTTCCAAAACAATCATTGCACCAGATCGTTTCATAAAGCACATCTGAAAAATTGCAATCTTTCTATTCTTTTTCCAAAGGTCAAAAGAGATTAAAAGAGGGGCAAACGGGAAACGCATTG
Source organism: Bacillota bacterium (assembly GCA_003343765.1). GTDB lineage: Bacteria > Bacillota > Clostridia > Christensenellales > Borkfalkiaceae > Borkfalkia. Next base: position 11,548 of record QAKO01000090.1, read on the forward strand.
CTTGCGTTTCCCGTTTGCCCCGAAATTTTCACATCGGATTTCAATCGGAAACCGTTTTGACCGTAAAGCAAAACCGCCAAAATACAATCCGCCGTCAGCTCAGAACGCTTTTTCTGT
>QAKO01000094.1 GCA_003343765.1 Bacillota bacterium
TATAACGAAAACCCCGCGATAGTCGCGGGGTTCAGAGAAGGCTAAGCCGATGAGGAAGACAAAAGGACTCCGATAGTGTAAAATGAGAACTGACCTGCCAGTCAGAAAAAGAATACACAATCGGAGGATATCATAATGCAGGAGCAAAACAATATCGTAAACAGTTTAGCACAAGGTAAATATTCTTGGGGAATTATAATAAATAGTAGATTCGTCGAAGTTGTCAGTTCAAGACCCGTCGCATAGGCATGATTCGCGGTGAAAAATGCTGCGGGCAAAAAACCCCTTGAAAAACGGGAAGTTTTTCAAGGATTTTTGTTGTTTAAGGGGCTAAAATAGAAAATTCCCATTCAATGTAAATGTTAGTTAAGTTAATATTTATGTTAGAAAATGCAATTTACATTTTCCTAATTATTCATTATAATATAGTCAATTTAACACGCATATGGAGGGGTTATATATGCTCAAATTAGGAAAAGGAAGTAAAATACTGTTTGAGGGGGACAGTGTGACGGATCATCGCCGTGATAGGGAGGATTTTCATAGCCTTTCCGCATACAGTAAAATTATAGGAGAAAAACTGTCTGAATGCGGAGGGGAAGCCTTTAATCGTGCAATCGGCGGAGACAGATCAAAGGATGTTTTGGCAAGGATAAAAGGAGAGTTTGAAGAACTTCGTCCGAATGTTTTTTCGCTTTTGATAGGTGTGAATGATACATGGCGGCGATACGATAATAATGACCCTACGAGTGAAGAGCAATTTGAAAAGAATTTGCGTGTAATTTTGGAAACTGCATACGCATACTGTGCAAAAATTATTGTTTTAGAACCATTTATTCTGCCGAGCGATCCGCAGAAGATGATTATGCGGGAAGATTTAACGAAAAAGATTGATGTTGTGCGCAAACTCGCCCGTGACTTTGCGGACGAATATGTACCGCTTGATGGGTTGTTTGCGGAACTCACCTTAAAAATATCCCCCGAAGAGTTGGCCGCGGACGGTATTCATCCGACCGACCTCGCCTATGAATATATAGCGCGGTGGTGGATGGAACGGGTAACGTTTAGTCAATAAAATACACAACCTGCCTTAAGTCAAAACCACCAGTTCACTGGTGGTTTTGACTTTTTAAGTATCAGGTTATTTTTGTTAATATATTTGTTATAAATAGATATTTACTTTTTAATAAATGCAATATATAATGATTGCATAAACAGTATTTGCAAAGAACGGCAAATTATGCGGTTCGCAATGAGAGGGTATAGAAATGAACGTTGCGGTCATAGGGCTTGGGGCGATCTCCCCGTTACATATTAATGCGATTCAAAGCGCGGGCGGCAAAATCGTTGCCGTGTGCGACATTGATCCTGCAAAGTTTGAAAAGGCGCGGAAAGCGACGGGATTTACTTGTAGTATATACAGCAATTATAAACAGATGCTTGACAGTGAAGATTTAGATGTCGTGCATATCTGCACACCGCACTATCTGCATGCGGAGATGATCTGCGCTTGTCTCGACCGGAATATCAACGTACTGTGCGAAAAGCCGGTGGCGATCAACGAAATACAGTTAAATCTGATCGAATTGAGCGTCGTCCGGACGAAGGCGCAGCTTGCCGTGTGCCAGCAAAACCGGTTCAACGCGTCGGTGCGTTATTTGAAAGAACTGTTCAAGGATCAGGAAATAGTGGCTGCGAGCGGAAATCTTTGCTGGCAACGCGATGCCGCCTACTATAATTCCGCAGAATGGCGCGGAACGCATTTGCAGGAAGGCGGCGGAGTCATGATCAATCAGGCATTGCATACGCTCGATCTGCTGCAATGGTTTTGCGGGATGCCGGAGACGGTCATCGCACACAACAGTAACGATACTTTGCAGGGCATTATCGATGTGGAGGAGAGCCAGCTCGGTATTTTCAAGCTGAAAAACGGTGGCCGATTTATCATCACGGCGACAAATGCCTGCACGCACAGTTTTCCGATCACGCTCATGTTCAAAAGCGCAGAAACGGAGGCTGTATTGATCGGCGACCATATGATCGTAAACGGTAAGTTTGTAACGAAGAGCGACGGGCTGCCCCTGTTCGGCAAGGAAGAGTGGGGCGTCGGGCACGTCAATCTCGTGCGGGAATATTACGCCTGCCTGCGCGAAGGGCGGAAATTTCCCATTGATTTTTATGAGGCGGAAAAGGTTGTGGAACTCATCCTTGCACTGTACGCGTCGCAAGGGGAAGAGGTTCCGATCGGCGAACGGGAGCCGGTCGGCAGACAGAAAGTTTTGGCGAGGTAAAAAAAATGGAAAAGGATTATTTGGTTGCAGTCGATCTGGAAGGGATACACGGCGTCGTCGGCGAACCGTATAAAAGTTTGTATCCGGATGTCCCCGATTATGCGGTAGCGCTTGAAAACGCGGTCAAAGAGGTCAACTGTGCGACAGCCGCGCTGTTCGAGGCGGGCGCGGGAAGAGTCGCCGTCTGGGACAACCACGGCACAGGCAAGAACCTCGATTTTACGAAAATCGACCCGCGCGTCATCCGCGTAGAAAATCTGCCGCAGCCGCGTTATGAGCGGTTCAGTTTTGCGAAAAATTTCAATTTTGCGGGGATCATCCTGCTCGGGTATCACAGCAAAGAAGGCTCGTTTAACGGCGTGCTGGCGCATACATACAGCGCGAAAACCGTTCAGTATATTAAAATCGGGGGAAAAACGATGGGCGAGGCGGAGATCGACGCCTATGTAGCCGGATCTATGGGCATTCCGGTTTTGTTCTGCGCGTCCGACGACGTGTGCGTCAAGCAGGTCGAAGAGACGATCCCCGGAATCCATACGGTCGTCACAAAGATCGGCAAGGGCAGGAACCGCGCCGAGTTTTTGGATGAGGAGAAGGTATTGGCGGATATCCACGACAAGGTGCTCGACAGCGTGCGGAATCCGAACAAGCCGGTCGTATTATCGTATCCCTGCGCAATCGAAATGAATTATACCCGGGCGGAGACGGCGGAAGCAGTTTTGCAGAAAGTCAGGAATTACGGGCAGGACGCGCATTACGGAGAGACGACGCATATTCTCCGCTCGACCCTGCGCGACGCAAAGGACTTGGAAGCATTCATCTGAACGACGACGGAACAATCATGAAACTTATAAAACAGGCAGTAAAGCGCGAGATTGGCGCGTGGATTGCTATGCTCGCCGGCAGTGTGCTCTATGCGTTTGGAACGGCGGTTTTTCTTGCTCCGAACGGAATCGTTGCCGGCGGCATTTCAAGTTTGGCGACGGTATTTCATCTCTTGAATGAAAAAATACCGATTGGTTTAATGTCCATAGTATTAAATATTCCCATCCTGATCCTCGGGTTTATATTTGTCGGCAAAAAATGTTCCATTCATTTTATATTTACCTTTGTAGCGCTGGGCATCGCCACCGATTTATGGTCGCTCGTTCCGACATTAATGACGGAGGATTTACTGATGGTAGCTGTTTGCGGCGGCATCGTTCAGGGGATTGGCAGCGGCTTATTTTTGCGCAACAGTTTTAATGGCGGAACGGAGCTGCTCGGCAGGGTCGTTGCCAAGATCGCAAAGACAAGAAATATTCCCCTGTGCGTAGGCATCTGCGACGCGGCGATTGTATTGTTAGGGGCAATCGTGTTTCGCGATTTACAAAACGTGTTTTATGCTTTGGTAGCCGTATTCTGTTGTATGAAGACGAGCGGACTGGTCACATTCGGGTTACAGAAGTCAAAACTTTGCATCGTGATCAGCGATAAAGGGACGGAGATCGCCGAAGCGCTGATAGCGGGCAGCGAGCGCGGTGTGACGATGCTGCGCGGTATGGGGATGTATACTTCCAGCGAGCATCAGATTTTGCTGTCCTGTATATACAGCCGGCAAATCGTTTTTTTGAAAAATACGATCAAAAAAATCGACGGCAATGCCTTTGTAATCGTAACGGAAGCCAATGAAGTTCTCGGCAAAGGGTTTCATGAGCTGTAATCGGTAAAAATAAAAAGGGAGACAGGGATATGAAAAGAATCGTTATATTGGGTTGCGAAAATTCGCACGCGAATACCTTTCTCGGCTTTATGGCGCAGGACAAAAAGTACAGCGACGTGGAAGTTGTGGGCGTATATAGCCACGATCCTGCCGCGATGAAAAATCTTGCGGAAAAGTACGGCGTAAAGGCAATGGCAAGTTACGACGAGACAGTGGGGCAGGTGGACGGCGTGATCGTTACGGCACGGCACGGCGACAATCACCGTAAATATGCCGAGCCGTATCTCTGCAAAGATTTAGCCGTATTCATCGACAAGCCGTTTACCGTTTCCGAAGAGGACGCCGTCAGCTTTTTGAAAAAGGCGAAGGAAGTAGGCGCAAAGATCTGCGGCGGATCTTCCTGCCGGTTCGATGCGCTCGTGCAGCAGCTGCGCGCAGACCGGATCGCGGAAGAAGGGGGCAAAACGTTGGGCGGCTTTGTCCGCTGCCCCGTAAGCATGAACAATCCGAACGGCGAATTTTTCTTTTATGCGCAACACCTCGTCGAGATCGTCGGGGAAATTTTCGGCAGATATCCGAAATCGGTGCGGTCGCGGCGTTATGAAAAATGTGTCGGAGCGACGTTCCTGTATGACGGGTTTGAGGTCGGGGGGATTTACGCCGACGAAAGTTATAACTGTTATTACGCGCTTCGTAATGCCGTTAATGCTGATCAGGGTGGCGTGTTTACCGTCGGGGCGGATAACCCGTGTTTCCGCAAAGAATTCGATGAGTTTTACGAATTGCTCTCGGGCGGGGAACAGGTTTCTGCCTGGAACGACCTTGCAGCACCCGTATTCGTGCTGAATGCCCTCGACAGGGCGATGAAGAGCGGAAAGGAGGAGTCTGTCGGGGAGGTAAAATTGTAATGGCGGAGTTGATCGTATCCGCATTTTCAGACGAATACGCGGAGGAAATGGAAAAGCAGTGCGAAGCGCTCGTGCGATTCGATATAAAGTATATGGAGATCCGCCGCGCGGACGGCAAAAACGTTTCCGAGTTTACTGAAAGCGAGGCGAAAAGGATCCGCAAAACGCTGGACGCATTCGGCCTCGGCGTGTCGGCTGTCGGCTCGCCGCTCGGCAAAACGCTTCCTTTTGAGGTCAGCGAGGAACAGATCGAACGGGTATTCGAAACGGCGGAGATCCTCGGAGCGAAGTATGTGCGCGTGTTCAGTTTTTACCTTCCGGAAGGCGCGGCGCCTGAAAAGTGCCGCGGCGAAGTGCTTGCGGGGCTGGAAAAGGTCGTGGCAGCGGGCGAGCGGCACGGGATACTTCCCTGCCACGAAAACGAGGCGAAAATATACGGGGAAAGTCCGCAGCGCTGCCTCGAACTGCTGCAATATTTCGGCGGCAGATTGGGCTGCGTGTTCGACATGGGCAACTTCGTGCTGGACGGGTACGACGCGTGGGATGCCTATAAGCTGTTGGAAGGGCATATCGAATACTTTCACGTCAAAGATTCCCTCGCTGCGGGCGCCGTAGTGCCTGCGGGGAAGGGGGAAGCGCGCATTGCGGACATTTTGCGCGATTACAGGAACAACGGGAAAAAGGATACGTTCATCACACTCGAACCGCACTTGCAGACCTTCGCCGGCTTAAACGCGCTCGTCGGCAAGAGCTTTGAAAACCCGTATAAATACGAAAATCAGGAGGAGGCGTTCGCAGACGCAGTGCGCTGCCTGCGCGGATTATTATGAAAGAGTTTCAGAAAGACAAACTGAAGGTAAAAATTTGCGATACCCGTGCGGAGATGGGGAACGCCGCCGCGTGGGACATCAAGGCGAAGATCGCGCAGCTTCTGGCGGAAAAGGAAGAGATCAACATGATCTTTGCGGCGGCGCCCTCGCAGAACGAGGTGCTTGCGTCGTTTGCAGAAGACAAAGAGATCGAATGGAACCGCGTCAACGCCTATCATATGGACGAATATATCGGACTTTCCGCCGATGCGCCGCAGGGGTTCGGCAATTTCCTGAAAGCGCATATCTTCGGCAGGGCGCCATTCAAGAGCGTGCATTACATCGACTGTACCGCCGCCGATCCCGAAAAGGAGGCGGCGCGCTATGAAAAGCTGCTCGGCGACAACGCGCCCGACGTCGTGGTTATGGGCATCGGCGAAAACGGGCACATCGCGTTCAACGATCCGCCCGTTGCAGATTTTAAGGACGCTCGCGGCGCAAAAGTGGTCAAGCTGGACGAGGTTTGCCGCAATCAGCAGGTGCACGACGGGTGTTTCGCCCGTCTTGAAGAAGTGCCGAAGTATGCGATCACGCTTACCGTGCCGACGCTCGTTTCCGCGCCGTGGCTGTTTTGCATCGTTCCCGCAAAGACGAAGGCGAACGCCGTAAAAGAGTGCCTTACGGGCGAGATTGGCGAGCATTGTCCCGCAAGCATATTGCGGTTGCAGGAGAATGCCGTTCTGTATCTGGATAAAGACAGCGCCTCTTTGCTGTAAGGGGACGCCATGATCCGCATCAAGAGCGACAAGATCGTAACCCCGCGCGGGATTTTCGACGGTTTTTTGTATATTGACGGTCAAAAAATCGCAGACGTATCCGAAAAATGCGTGCCCTGCTGCGAAGCATACGACTTTACGGGGCTGTTTGTTTCCCCCGGGTTTATCGACCTGCACACGCACGGCGGGGGCGGACATGCCTTTATGGACAGCAGTGCGGACGAGGTGTTGGCGGGCTGCGATTTTCATCTCTCGCACGGCACCACGACGATCCTGCCCACCGTTTCGGCGGGGCCTTTTTCCGCCATGCGCGGCGCGGTGAAAGACATCGACGCCGCCATGCGTTCGGGCAGGGCAAAGGGGCATATCTTCGGAGCGCACCTCGAAGGGCCGTACCTTTCGGCAAAGCAATGCGGCGCGCAGTGCCCCGACTTTATCACGCCGCCGAAGCGGGAAGAGTATGAATCGCTCTTTTCGGAATTTCCGCACAGCATCGCGCGGTGGACGTATGCGCCCGAAAACGACCCGGAGGGGGAGTTCTGCCGGTTTGTCGTCGGCCGCGGCGCGGTCGCGTCCGCAGGGCATACCGACGCGACGTATCCGGCGATGAAAACCGCGATGGAAAACGGCTGCAGCCTCGTAACGCACCTGTATTCCTGCACGTCTACCGTCACCCGCTCGCACGGGTTCCGCAGTCTCGGGGTGATCGAGAGCGCATTCCTGCGCGACGAATTGTTCGTTGAGATCATTGCGGACGGAAAACATCTTCCGCCCGAGCTGATAGAGATGATAGTAAAGGTAAAGGGAAAGGAGCGCGTCGCCCTCGTTACCGACAGCCTCGCCATCGCGGGCACGGATATAAAAGAGGGCGTGATGAGCGGCACGGAATTTATCGTGGAAGACGGCGTGTGCAAACTCAAAGACCGCTCGGCATTTGCCGGGAGCGTGGCGACGGCCGACCGTCTCGTGCGTGTGCTCGTATACGATTGCGGCGTTTCCGTCTGCGACGCGGTAAAAATGATGGCGGAGGTGCCGGCGCGTATCCTGAACCTACAAAAGGGCCGCCTCGAAAGGGGCTTCGACGCCGATATCGTCGTCTTTGACGATAAAATAACCGTCCGCAATGTGTTTACGGACGGCAAAATAGTCATTTAATTTAAGTGTACTTGTTCCGCTGACGGCGGGTATCCGAAGTAATCGACATACCGCTTATAGAAGGAAACATAGTTGGAAAACCCGCATGGCTGATATACGACAGTTGGCCGTTCTCCGTCTGCAATCAGCTTTTGCGCGTGGAGAAGCCGCTTATTCGTTATGTACTTCTTGGGGGATATTTTCAGAGTGTCCTTAAACAAACGGAAAAAATAATTTTGCGCAATAAAAAGTTCATCGCTGATTTCGGATATATTTTGTATCGTAAACAGATGCTCATTGATGTAGGTCAAAGCCTTCGTTATGAGCGGCGATATCGATTGCGGTGAAACAAAAAGCGCGCTATCGAGTAATTGCAGATTATAAAATATTTCCGTAAGAAGGGCATTTAACAGTTCATGAAATATTTCCGGAGAAAAGATTTCCTTATACGATTTGATGCGCTTAAAATCTTCGATGATGACATTGCTGTTTCGGCAGTTGATGACTTCTACCTTCGGCGGAATCGTTTTAAGCAACTTTGCGAGAGGATGGTGCGGTGCGATCAACAGGTTATAGCGCTCGTAATCCGCATCGGAATTCAGGCGGATATAGTGGTGTTCCGTCGGGCGCGTTATCACAAGATCGTACTTATGCAGTTCATACATTCGGTCTTCGATAAGATAAGTAACGTTTCCCTGTAAATAAAATATGAGTTCATAGGCATTGTGCGAATGCGCGGGAAATCGAACCGAAGGCGTGCGGAGCAACTGATAATCGAACGTTATATCTTCTGTTGTATTCAGGATTGTTTCTATTTCCATAATTAACCCCTTTATCGCAGATTATTGTACAACAAATCTTTACTTCTGTCAACAGTTTTGGTTATTTTTGTTAATGCAAATCATAGTTTTAGATATATACATTTCGCTAAATGTGTGTTATCCTTATAATAGAAAAAGGAAAAAGGTGAAAGAGATATGGAACTGCCTTTCAAAGTAAATTTGAGCGATAAAATCATCGCGCTTACGGGCGCGGGCGGCGTCATTTGCGGCGAATTTGCAAGAGCGCTCGCGGCATGCGGCGCAAAGGTCGCGCTTTTGGACATCAATTTCGACGCGGCAAAGAAGATCGCGGACGAAATCGGCGAGAACGCCGTCGCCGTGCGGTGCGACTGCCTGAACAAGGAGAGTATCGTCGCCGCAAAAGAGAACATAGAGGAAGCATTCGGCAAGGTCAATTTCCTCATCAACGGCGCGGGCGGCAACAATCCGAGGGCGACGTGCGACAACGAAACGATGTCGCCCGAAACAGATGCGGAAATCAAAAACTTTTTCAAGCTCGAGGAGAGCGGGATAAAGTTTGTTTTCGATCTGAATATCACGACGGCGTTCCTCGTCACGCAGGTGTTTGCCGAAGATATGGTGAAAACCGGCGGGAACATCATCAACATATCCTCGATGAACGCCTATCGCCCGCTCACGAA
>QAKO01000103.1 GCA_003343765.1 Bacillota bacterium
AAAAAAACTTTTTCGCCTGTACATTCTCTTCCGAATCAGATCGGAATGGCATAACACCCTATACCAAAAACCGCCGACAACAAGATCAGAACAATGGGCGAGAGTTCTTTCTTTTTCCATTTTTTGATACCAAACCATAGTGCAAATAATAAGAACAGGATCACGAATGCGCGCCAGTCAAATGAAAACCCCTTCCCGATCGACGAAAAACCGAACAACGCAGTCAAAGCCATTGTAATGGCAGTCCCCAAAACCAACCCGACGATACTTGGACGGATACCGCCGAGCACCGCCTGCACTCCGTTGAATTTTAATAGGTTGTGCATGATCGCCGCGATCACCAGAATAATGAAAAAGGAAGGCAACACAACTCCGAGCGTTGCCAACAACGCTCCCAACACTCCCGCCTGGGACGAACCGACAAACGTCGCCACATTCACCGCGATCGGCCCCGGCGTTGATTCCGCCACGGCTATAAAATTCATCAGCATTTCTTTCGTCAGCCAGCCGTGCGCCACGACCTCATCCTGCAAAAGCGATATCATCCCGTATCCGCCGCCAAACGACACCGCACCGATTTTAAAAAACACAAGAAACAGATCCCAGTATATCATCTTTTTCTCTCCTTCGGAACGTTGTTCTCGCCTTTCTGCGTTTCCTTCAGCTCCCCTGTCTGCTCATATACCTGCCCATCGTCATCTTCTTTTCTCTCCGCAATCTGTTCAGTGTTTTGTTCGTTTTTTTGCTCTACGTCATTTTGTTTTTGCGCCGAAACCGCCGTTTCTTTTTTCCTGTCGCCTTTACGCGCCAAAGATATCAGATAAACGCCAAGCCCCGCCGCGCCGCAAATAAGAATATAAAATATGGATGAAAAATCTATTGCCGTTACCGAAAATACTACCAGGCATAAAAATGTGGCGATAAACAAGATCCAGTTAAACAGATCTTTCTGCATTTGTTTGAGCATTTTCCAACCCGCCGTAAAAATCAAAAAGACAACGCAGACCTGTATTCCTTTGAACGCGTACTGCACTACGGTAAATTTTAAAAACGCGTCAAAAAACAGAGAAATCAGATAAATGATCGTAAACGACGGTATACATACGCACAGTGTAGAAATCGTGGCACCTGCCGCCTTTCCGACCTTGTAGCCGATATACGTCGCGCTGTTGATGGCGAGCGGCCCGGGGGTGGATTCCGCAATCGCGACCACATCCATAAATTCCGCTTCACTTATCCATTTTCGTTTGGAGACAAACTCTTTCTGAATCAACGCGATCATGGCATATCCGCCGCCGAATGTGAAAAGCCCTATTTTTAAAAAGGATAACCCTAAAACCAGAATCAATTTCAACTTTTCTGCCAATGCACGTTGTTTTGCCGATTTACCGCCACGGCCGTTCTTATCCGTCTCATCCGTTTTTTCCGCAGTCGCTACGTCATCCTTTCCTGACTGCGTCTGACCGCTCACCTTCGGTTCCGCAGACTCTCCCTCCGATAAAAGTGTTTGATTGCCGTTTTCTGTCGTTTTAAATTCCGTTTCGGCCGTTTCCTTTTCAGGTATTTGTTTTTCGGACGTTTCCCTTTCAACTGTGCATTTCTTCACAATTATCACCTCATACTTCTGATCCCATTCATTATACACCTTACCGAACCATTCGTAAATTAAAATTAAGCAATCTGTTATTTCTTTTCCAAGACGAAAGCAGCGATGCCGCAGAAAAAGACGGTGCAACATCTTCGTCTCCGACTTGCTAAAAAATCCCCCGTCCGCTTACATACCGTAAACGCAAAACGATCGTTTCCGATCCGCAAAAAATAATGGCTTTTGCAGAATCTTATTTTTGTCCGCACAGTCACTCTGCGCAGGCAGGCTTTGCAGAAAGAAACGAACAAGGCGGACGCTTAAAAGCGTCCGCCTTGTTCTATTTGCGAGGTCCAAATATAATGGAGACTATGCGCAAAGTAACAGCTGCGGCAATGGATTCTTACGGATAAAATAAATTATCGGAGGATGGTTTAGCGCCGCAGCTGGTTTTATCGACACGGCACAAAGTGCCGTTCAATAAACTATTTATTTGCGCTCGGCAAGGATTTTCTTCTCGTAGGATTGAACCGTCTTGAACCAATCGTTGCCTGCCACTTTCTGGCGGCGCAGGTACTCATCCCATACAGCTCCGTAAGGCAGGGTCTTGATCTCTTCGCTCATAGCGAGAAGTTCGGTGAATTTGCCTTCGTCCTGCAGTTTTTTCAGCTGTGCATGCGGCTGCAAGAGCGCGATCAGCAAAGCTTTTTCCATGTTGCGGGCGCCGATCGTCCAAGCCGCCACGCGGTTAATGCTTGCATCAAAATAATCCAGTCCGATCAGGACTTTGTCGTCTGCATTGTTGCGCACGATTTCTTTCGCAATTTCCAGAATCTCGTCTTCCAGGCGCACCACATGGTCGCTGTCCCAACGGACGCCGCGCGTTACGTGCAGGGCAACTTTATCATAGAACGCCAGCAATGCAGGGATCTTGTCGCTGACAAATTCCAACGGATGATAATGTCCGTTGTCGAGCAGGCAGCAAACACCGTTTTTCGCCGCATAGTTCTGGTAGAACTCGTTGCTTCCGACCGTGTAGCTCTCCACACCGATACCGAACACTTTGCTTTCCACGCTGTCGACAATGTATTCCGAAGGATATTTTACGGAGAAAATTTCGTCCAGGCTCTCTTTCAGACGCTGACGGGGTCCGAGTCTGTCGGCAGGCACGTCCTTGAATCCGTCGGGGATCCAAATGTTGTTCAGGCAGGGCGAACCCTGGATCTGACCGATCTTTGCAGCGATCGCGCGGCACGCCTTGACGTGCTTGATCCAGAATTCACGCACTTCCTTTTTCGGGGAAGAAAGCGTGAGCCCGTCCACGACCATCGGATGCGAGAAAAGCGTCGGGTTGAAATCGATCCCGAGGTTGCGCTCTTTCGCATACTCCACCCATTTTTCAAAATGGCGGTATTCCAGTTTATCCAATTCTACGGGCGTATCCGAAATCGCATAAATCGCATGCAGATTGATTCTCTTTTTGCCCGGAACGAGGGACAGCACGACGTCGAAGTCTGCCATCAGTTCCTTGGGGTTCCTTGCCGCGCCGGGATAGTTGCCCGTCGTCTGGATTCCGCCGGAAAGTTCTTCCGCGCCCAAAAATCCGTGAACGTCGTCACCCTGCCAGCAATGAATGGATACGGGGATCTTCGCGACGCGCGCCAGCGCTTCTTCCGCATCGACTCCCCAGTTTGCAAACGCCTGTTTAGCCAGGTCAAACATTGAATTCATATTACTTATCTCCTCTTTGCATCTGTATTTTCAAATTGCCGAACGCCGTCGCTTCGATCGGAATTGCGTGAACTTTTACGCCGCACGCACGTTCGGTCAGCTCATTCAGGAATCCGTTCTTCGCACCGCCGCCGACGATACAAAGCCCTTCATACTTTTCTCCCGTGATCTTTTCCAGCTCACGCATTGCCTTCGCATAGCTGTTGGCAAGACTCATAAACGCGCAACGGAAATAATCGCTCGTCTTTTCCGGCAAAGGTCTGCCGTTCTCGCGCAGATATTCGTCAAACGCGCCCTTCATGCTCTCGGGTGCAAGGAATCTCCAATCATCCGCATCGATCGTTTCCGCATATGTACCCTGTTGCGCTTCCGCCGCAATATCTCCGAACGACTTATCCGGGCAAAGTTCCTTGCGCAAGGACTGCACAAGCCACAATCCCATAATATTCTTCAAAAACCGGATGTAGCCCACACCGCCTTCGTTCGTATAATTTGCTTCACAGCTCTTCTCGGTCAGGATCGGTTCTTTCAGACGTACGCCGAACAGTGACCATGTTCCCGACGACAAATACGGCATATTCACCGAATCATCGGGGATCCCTTCCACGGCGCTCGCCGTATCGTGCGAAGCGCACAGCACGACCGTCGTCTGGCCGCCGACTTCCTTCGCAATTTCCTCTTTTAATGCACCAACTTCCGTACCCGGCGCGTCCAGATGCCCGAACAGGCGCTGCGGCAACCCGAGACGCTTCACAACTTCCATGTCGTACTGTTTCGTACGCGCATCCACAAGCCCCGACGTCGATGCTTCCGTGTATTCTTTTTTGGCAACTCCCGTCAGCTTGTAGGAGAAATATTCCGGGAGCATCAGGAACATTTCCGCTTTCTCCAACCGACCTTTCTTCAAATCGTCGTACAGCTGATAAATCGTGTTGAAAGGCTGGAACTGAATACCCGTATGTGCATACAATTCCTTGAACGACATGATCTTATGTACTTCCTCGATCGGCTCTTTCGTACGATCGTCGCGATATGCATGGCAAGGCAGGATCTCTTTTCCGTCTTTGTCCAGAAGAACATAATCCACGCCCCACGTATCGATCGCTACGCTCTCGATCTTACCAAACTGCCGGAACGATTCTTTCAATCCCGCTACGATCTCGCGGAATAATCTGTCCACATCCCAGACCAACGTCCCGTTGACATCGTCCACTCCGTTATAAAAACGATACACCTCTTTGGTGCAAAGCTCTCCGCCTTCTTTCCAGCCGACGATGTGCCTGCCGCTGGATGCGCCAATGTCGATTGCTACGTAATATTTCATTTTTTCCTCCGTCGCTATCATTATAGCGAATTTTAATTTATTAAACAAGGACACTATTTATTGAAAAAAGTATCTTTTCTTGACATTTTAAAATGACTGTGATACAATACAGGCATGCAAAAAGATTTCATTGAAAAACTGGTGCAGATCACGGACGAGGAGCGCGATATTCTGCGCGGCCAGACCGATATTGACCGCACGCAATATGCTGCCGGCAAGGAATTTATAATACTGGCGCAAAAACTACTGAATAAATCGCAGCTGGCGCTGCGTCCGCACACGCGATTCATCGATTTTCCGGAACACGGTCACGATTACATGGAATTCATGTATGTACTGCAAGGGAGTATCACGCATTTGATCCAGGGCGAAAAAGTGTGTCTGCAAAGCGGCGATATTCTGTTTCTGAACCGACATATCCGCCACAGCGTACTGCGAGCGGGGAAAGACGATCTGGGCATCAACTTTATTGCTTCGAACACATTTTTACAGGTGATCCTGCACAATGTTGAAAACAATCCTGTCATGCGCGACTTTCTTGCTCGGAATTTTGCGCCCGACGGCGAAGGGGAATACCTGCATTTCAAGACGCAGGGACACTTTCCCATCAGCAATTTACTGGACAACCTGATCTATGCCGTCGCTTACCCGACCGAACAGGATCCTTCCGTCCTTTCACAGCTGATCTCCTTGCTTTTCACATACCTTGCCCTGTATAAAGATTCTCTGGCAGGCGGAAAGCTGGCCGCGTCTCCCGACTCGGTATTAAAACAAAAAGTTTCGATGTATCTGGAACACAACTACCCCGACGCAACGCTCGGTGCGATCGCCGAAGAATTAGGCTATAGCAGCGAATACATCTCGCGGCGGATCCATGAGGTTTTCGGAAAGCCCTTCCGCGAACTTCTCGCCGACGAACGGCTGAAAACAGCGGAACGGCTGCTGCGCACGACGAATATGAGCATCTCCGAAATCATTCAGACGATCGGCTATGAAAACCAGAGCCATTTTCACAGGATGTTCCTGCAAACCTACGGCATGACCCCGCGAAAATACCGACTCAGCAAAATTTAAAACCACAGAATTTTCCGACTGCGCGGCTTGAATTATGTTACAGTCATACCGCGGCAAACGCGCACTTTCCAAAGTACAATCCTTACCCGAAATGCCGTATCCATCCATAAACACACAGAAAAAACCATGCGAAAAGTTTAATCTTTGCGCCCGGATATTTTCAGAAAATATCCGGGTGTTTTAATTTCCCCATTCGAAGTTTTCTTTTCCTGCCCCCTGCTCAAAATGGTACTTCACGATGCCGAGATCCAGACCGCGGCAGAATCCGCCCCGCTGCCTTGCGCGCACTTTGCGCTCTCCGACAAGTTCAAACAAAAATTTCTGCTGATTGACGGCAGTCGGAGCCAGCAGTGCTGCCCGCACTCCGTTTTGAAACCATTCGGGTAATGTTTTGAGATCCTTAGCGCGGCAGACCTGATTTATTTGTTTGCTTTTATGCGGAACGCCCTGCGTTTCCCCGTAACCGAGCGCAATCACACAGACGAGTTTTTCATTCTGGGCCAAGCGCAATTTTTTTTCCGTTTTACCCTTCGCGAACGAAACAGCGACCCAACAGGTATTCAGTCCGAGCGTCTGCGCGTATAACACCAGACGTTCTCCGTAATACCCTGCCTTTTCAGACAGATCATCACCCTTCTCTCCTATGAGAGCAAAATAATTTTTAACGCAGGAAAATTTCCCGTAATGTGCCAAAAATGAAGAAAAAGCCTGCGGATCATTGCATACCAAGCGTATTTTCAACCCGCTCTCGCGATTGCATTCTTCTATCGCATCCTGCAATTTCTGCATCAGCTGCGATCCGATCGGCTTGTCCAGATACGCGCGCACACTGTGCCGCGCTTCCATCGCTCCCAAAACCTCCATTTTACACTCCTTGATCGCGCAAAGCATCCGATTTCTTTCTCTTATTCGGACAAAAAGCCACTCTCTTCGGCAAAGCCCGCATGAAAAAGAATAACTCGTATCCGCCATTCAATAAAATCTATATTGCTTCTTCCGATCCGTATCTGATAATCAACGGATACCCATTCCTATTATACCAAAATTTTC
>QAKO01000088.1 GCA_003343765.1 Bacillota bacterium
GGTATAAAGTATTATCTGACTTCCTGCGATTTGCTCGGTTTTCGTCTGGTGCAGATTGTTTAGAAGGGGTGTGCTGAAGCATTTCGATATGTGTGGATGCATGGTAAAACCTGCAGGATAAGGCGATCAAAAGACATTATAATTGAGATATATTAAATTTATGCGGCAAAAGAAAAAAGTTTGAGAATAAATTATAGAAACGGGCGGCTGTAAACGGATTTGCAGCCGTCCGTAAATTTTTTTGAAAAGTTTTTTCAGATGCTTTACTTTGTTTTGTGAGTGTGTTAAAATAAGAAAGCAAAATGACTTTAAAAATTCGGTACGGGATGCCGAAAAGTCTTGAAAAACGGAAGGCAAGGGCGCGGTGCGTCCGTGTTTTGCCACAAATTTTGATGATGATTTTTCATGCCCGTGCTTAATGCGCGGGCGTTTTTTCTGTAAACAGGGCAGTAATTCAGTATTTTGTATTTTTAGGAAAAGCGTCGGTGTAAGGCAGGAGCGACGGTGCAGGGTAAAAGTCTGTACGGAGTGATCGGATGAATAAAGCGGAAGGAGATAAAAAATGTCCGAACATGTGATTTTGGATGCGGCGGCGATTGCGCGTACGCTTACGAGACTATCGCATGAAGTTGTGGAAAAAAACAAAGGGCCGGAAGAACTCTGTCTGTTGGGGATCCGACGCCGCGGAGAGATTGTGGCGGAGCGTATTCGCGCATTGATCGGCAAGTTTTATGAATCCTTGCCGCCGTGCGGGGGGATCGATATCGGGATGTACCGCGATGATCTGGTCAGCGGATTTTTTGTTCCGGATGCGCGTATCAACAAGCTTGATTTTTCGGTTGACGGAAAAAATGTTGTGTTGTGCGACGATGTTTTGCATACCGGCAGGAGTGTCCGGGCGGCGATCGAAGCGATCATGGATCTTGGCAGGCCGGCGAAGATCATGTTGTTGGTATTGTGCGACCGCGGCGGAAAAGAGATGCCGGTGTGTCCGGATTTTGTGGGGAAAAACATTCCTACTTCAAGGCAGGAATTTATAGATGTGCGGCTGAGTGAGATTGAAGGCGAAGATTCGCTGGGGATCGTAACCGCATCGGAAACTACGCAAAAATTTTAACGAGAGGTCAATAGAATGATAGGAAAGGATATGCTCGGGCTGTACGATGCGACGGCCGAGGATATAATGCTGATTCTTGACACGGCGGTGGGGATGAAGAAACTTCTGACCCAGAACCTGAAAAAGCTCCCGCACTTGCAGGGCAGGACTGTAACGACATTGTTTTATGAAAACAGTACGAGGACGCGCTGTTCGTTTGAATTGGCGGCGAAGTATCTGGGAGCGGGTACGGTAAATATTTCGGCTTCGTCGAGTTCCGTGCAGAAAGGTGAAACGCTTATTGATACGGGATACACCCTGGATGCGATGAAGAATGATGTGATTGTGATCCGTCATCCGATGGGCGGCGCGCCGCATCTTCTGGCGCGGAACGTGAAAGCGTCGGTGGTAAACGGCGGGGACGGTATGAATGAGCATCCTACACAGGCTCTTCTTGATTTTTACACGATGCGCGAAAAATTCGGATCGTTCAAAGGCTTGAAAGTTGCGATACTCGGTGATATCAAACATTCCCGCGTAGCGAAGAGCAATTTGTTCGGATTGACAAAACTCGGCGCGGAAGTTGTGATGTATTCACCTGCAACGCTCATGCCGCAGGGGATCGAGCGCCTGGGGGCAAAAGTTGCGAAATCCCGCGAGGAGGCGCTTGCGGGTGCAAATGTTGTGATGGGGCTTCGTATTCAGTTGGAAAGAATGCATGGCGGATTGTTTCCTTCTCTTTCCGAATATGCTAAGTATTACGGCGTGGACGATGAGCACCTGCGCCTGGCGGACAAGGGTTGTATTGTCATGCATCCGGGGCCTGTGAACCGTGGGGTTGAATTTACATCGGATGTCATCGACGCGGAAAATTCCAAGATCACCGAACAGGTTTTAAACGGCGTCGCCGTGCGAATGGCGCTGCTGTTCCTGCTCGTCAAAAACAGACAGGGAGGCGAGAAAAATGAGTAAACTTCTCATAAAGGGCGGTATGGTTGTTTTCCCGACAAAATCTGAAGTTTGCGATCTGTTGATCGAGAATAAGAAAATAATCAAAATTGCTAAAAATGTTGAAGATAATACTGCAAAGGTGATCAATGCAGACGGAATGCACATATTCCCGGGATTGATCGATATGCATGTTCATTTGCGTGAACCGGGTTATGAGTATAAGGAAGATATAGCGAGCGGCAGTGCGGCGGCGGTGCGTGGCGGTTTTACGCAGGTATGCTGCATGCCGAATACGCAGCCGGTTTGTGATAATGCGGCGGTCGTTGGGTATATTGTCGCACGCGGGAAGGAAGTCGATTTGTGTAAAGTTCATCCGATTGGCGCGATCACAAAAGGGGAACAGGGTGAACAGCTTGCGGAAATGGGTAAGATGAAAGATGCGGGGGCTGTAGCGGTCAGTGATGACGGCAGGCCTGTTTCCAGTGCGCGTATCATGCGTCTTGCGATGGAGTATGCTTCCGATTTTGGGCTGATCTGTCTTTCGCATTGTGAAGATAAAGATCTTGTGGACGGCGGAGTCGTCAATGAAGGGTACAACAGCACTTTGGCGGGGATGAAGGGGATACCGCGTGCAGCGGAAGAGATCATGATCGCGCGTGAGATCATTCTGGCAGAAACGCTTGGAAAGCGGGTGCATATTTGTCATGTATCGACCAAAGGCGGCGTACAGCTTTTAAGGGAAGCAAAAGCGCGCGGTGTGCAGGTGACGGCGGAAACCTGTCCGCATTATTTTTCGCTGACGGATGACATTGTGATGTCGTATGATGCAAATACGAAGGTGAATCCGCCTTTGCGGGAGGCGGAGGATGTGGCGGAGATCCGGGAAGGGCTTCGCGACGGTACGCTGGATTGCATTGTAACGGATCATGCACCGCACCACAAAGATGAAAAAAATGTCGAATATAATTTGGCGGCTTTCGGGATCAGCGGCATTGAAACTTCGTTTTCGCTGTCGTACACATATCTTGTAAAGACAGGAATTTTGACAACGGAAGAACTTGCGTGCAGAATGAGTCAAAATCCCGCAAAGATTCTTGGACTCGAGGGCGGCGAAATCAGGGAAGGCGGAGTTGCGGATCTGATGATCGCAGATTTGAATGCGGATTACACGATCGACAGTAAGAAATTTGTTTCCAAAGGGAAAAACACTCCGTTTAACGGAATGCAGGTTTTCGGAAAGGTGAAATATACGATTGTCGACGGTGCCGTGAAGTATCAGGAAAACTGATTTTGCGGCTGAGTGAGGCTTTCCGCTGCGCAGATGCAGGGGGAACGCCAAGATGAAGGGCAAAGCGGAAAGCTTAAACGGAAAAACAAACAGGAGAAGTGTTATGAGTTATAAACAAGAGTTTATTAAATTTCTGGCGGAATGCGGCGTTCTGAAATTCGGAACATTCACATTGAAAAGCGGAAGGATTGCTCCGTATTTTCTGAATGCGGGAGAATATAAGACGGGAGCGCAGATCAAGCGCTTGGGAGAGTTTTACGCGGCATGCATCCGTGAACACGGGGTTGAGGCGGAAACGCTTTTCGGGCCTGCATACAAGGGGATTCCGCTTGCACTGTCGGCGGCGGTGGCGCTGTATGAAAAATACGGGGTAGATGTAAATTTCTGTTTTGACCGCAAGGAAGTGAAGGATCACGGGGAAGGCGGCATGTTTGTGGGAAAACAGCTGGCAGACGGTGAAAAGGTCGTGATCGTTGAAGATGTCATGACGAGCGGAAAAGCGTTGAAAGAAGTTCTGCCGAAACTGCGCGGGGCGGCGAAGGTTGATATCACGGGAATGGTGATCACGGTCGATCGTATGGAAAAAGCTCTGGGCAGCGAGCAATCTGCGGTACAGCAGGCTTATGCGGAAGAGGGGGTCAAAGTCTACTCGATTGTGACGATTGAAGATATTATAGAAGCATTGGAGCAGGGCGTGATTGAAGGGAAAGAGCATGTTCCGGCGATCCGTGAATACCTGAAACAATACGGGGCAAAATATTGAGGTTTGACATGATTACGGATAAATTGATTGAACGTATCAAGGAGCTGGATAACCCGACAGTAGCGGGTATCGATACGAGTTTTGATTATCTGCCGGAAGATATGAAAAGCGGCGTGAAAGATTTTAAATCGGCGTCGGAAGCTGTTTTGGAATTCAATAAAAGGATCATAGACAATATATGCGATATTGTGCCTTGTGTAAAAGTGCAGATCGCTTATTATGAAATGTACGGATTGGATGGCTTGCATACGTTTTCAGAGACTGTTAAGTATGCGGGCAAAAAGGGAATGCTGGTCATGACGGATGCAAAGCGCAACGATATCGGTGCGACGGCTGAATGTTATGCAAAGGCATATCTGGGAGAAACGGCTGTCGGGGATAAGGCTTATACCGCCTTTGATTCGGACTTTCTTACGGTGAACGGATACCTCGGTTCGGACGGTATAAAACCTTTTCTGGGTTGGATGCAGAAGCGTGACAAGGGGATCTTTGTTTTGGTAAAGACGTCCAACAAATCGAGCGGAGAGTTGCAGGATCTGAAGCTGGAAAACGGCAAAACTGTGTATGAATATATGGGTTCTCTCGTAGAGGAATGGGGCAAGGACAGTATCGGGAAGTATGGATATTCTGCTGTCGGTGCTGTGGTGGGAGCAACGCATCCCGCGCAGGCTGAAATTCTCCGCAAAGA
Organism: Bacillota bacterium; assembly: GCA_003343765.1. Classification (GTDB taxonomy): domain Bacteria; phylum Bacillota; class Clostridia; order Christensenellales; family Borkfalkiaceae; genus Borkfalkia. The sequence continues at coordinate 4,787 of QAKO01000088.1, forward strand.
AATGCCTCATACATTTTTCCTGATACCCGGTTACGGCGCGCAGGGCGGCACGGCGGATGATCTGAAAGTATGCTTCAATAAGGACGGGTTGGGCGGAATTGTCAACTCTTCGCGCGGAATTTTGTGTGCTTACAAGCAGGAAAAATACAAGGGCAGTTCTTATTATGAAGCAGCGCGTCAAGCCTGTATCGATATGAAAAATGATTTGAATCGCGCAATTAAAGCCTAAAACATAGTATTATGTCTGGCATAATTGAATAAAAACCGGAGTTTTTGTTAAAATGAAAGAACTGGTTGTTAAGGTAATCGAAAA
>QAKO01000098.1 GCA_003343765.1 Bacillota bacterium
AGCCTTGCCGTTCACCTCGATCTTCGCACCTTTGCTCCACGCGGGGATGCGGATGCGGAAGGTGACGGCGCTCTTCGGCGCGGCCGTAATGGAAATCGTCGAGGTCTCCTCCTCCGGATAGTTGGTTTCCTGTGCGAGCTTCAGGCCGGTGTCGGTCCAGTCGAGTGTGGAAGCTGTGAACAGATTGACGTACAACTCCTTGTTGTCCGTCGAATGGAAGTAGATGGAATCCTGGTACTTAGAGTGACTTTCCAGAGCGGTGCCACCACAGCAAGTGCCGATGTTGCCATCACCATATTCCTTCTGCGTAGCCGGATTCACTGGGTACATGTAGCAGTTGCCCGGCGTGAGGGCCGTGCCGGAATCGAGGTCACGGGACTTGCCTCCGAGAATATGGTTGAGAATCGTGCGCTCATAATAGTCCATGTAGGCAGGTTTTTGTTCGATAAAGAACAGATAGCGGGCCACCTTGAGCATGTTGTATGCCGCGCAGGATTCCGCGTTGCGCTTGCCGATATCGCCGGCCACAGTATGGGCCGGCCCCCACATCTCGCCTTCGCCAGTACCACCGTGAGCATACATACGGCCGGGCACAATCATGCCCCAGTACCCCTCAACGGCCTTGAGATAACGCGCACGAGCATCAGCATCGATATCCGCGTCGCCCATGGCCGCGTCTTTGGCGTAACCGACGAACTGTGGAATGTGCTGGTTGGCGTGCAAGTTGTTGAGGATATCGACACCAGCACCACAGTTGTCAATGAGCTTGTCAGTGTCGAAAAATGCGGAGGCCTTAAGAAATTCGCTACGGTCCTTGTCCTTGGAGACGTTGTACAAATCCACCAGCGAATCATTCATGCCGCCGTATTCACCACCGATGTAGATGTCCCACATCTTCTGCAGCTGGGTTTTGGTGCATTTGCTCAGACGCGCATAGGTCCAATGTCCGATGCCTTCAGCCAGGTCGAGCGCGTCGGCATTACCGGCAAACTCGTAAGCGGCAATCAGACCGGCAAGAATCTTGTGCTCCGTGTACCACGGTGCCCAAATCTCGCCGTATGGAGCGTATTCCTCCAACGCCTTGAACTGCCACTCTCCGTAAGCGGCAAGGAAACCGGGGTGGGTGTAGCGGGCTTTGCCGTTGTATTTCATCTCGCGTAGGGCATCTCGGCATTCCTTGAGTCCGGAGACGAACTCATTGATCTTGTTGAGAATCGCTTCCTCTCCCGTTTCGGCATATGCTTGGGAGAGCATGTGCAATGCGTGGCCGGCAAAGTGGCCACGCAACAGGCCATCGGCACCATTCTTGTTCTGGCCACGCGTGTATTCGGCATCACCCCATTGCTGTTCAATGGCCTTGTCCAGCGAGCTATTCGGGAAGTTCTCCCAGCCGCCGGAAGGTTGCGTCGTGTTGTCCTTAGGCAGCAGGTTCGCCTGTGCGCGGAAGCAGACCAGCCAGCGGTCTACCGGATAGTTGCGTGCATAGTCGAGCATCCCTTCCTTTGCACGATCGAACACGCTGTTCGAGGTGATGGCGACGTTCCGCAGTGGGAACGGAGCGACCTTCCAGCCTGGTAAAGCAGGCGCATCAGTAACAGTCTTCACGCTTTTCGTAGTGCGCTGTGCAGCAGGGACGGTCACGCCGCCCGCACTGTTTGCACCCGTTGCGCCCGCCGTTCCGGTAACGGACGGTGCTGCCTGTGCCGTTGTGACTCCCGTGCCTAATGCACTCGCTACGGCGATGGTGCCGCCGATGGCGGCAGCGCCTGCGAGCACAGCACGGCGAGAAATGCCGTTTGTGGATTCCGCTGAACTCATCTTGCTCCTTTGTTGGACTGCCGCGCGTTCATTGCACGACATAACGGACGAAGACTCTCTACAGCACCCGCAACCACTCAATGCGTTCAATAACGCGCTCAATGGCTTTATGGCGCGAAGCAAAATACGTCGATGGACAGCACACATGCTCCCCGTGGAATCGCATACAGTGCTGTGACTCTTTACAATCACCTCATTGTGGTGCGTTCCCCGTCGTTATTTCTTGTTTTCGTATGGGCGAGATGACCGTAAAGCGAACAGTTACTATGCACGATTCTTCCTTCGAGTTTTTGTGCGCCCTCCATGCCGCTTATCTTCGTTGTGCACGCTCACAATAACTCAAGCAGACACTTCTCACCATACGTTAAGGAAAGTAATTCACCTATATTTTCTTTTATTTTCACAACGGAAATACCAGTAAAATCAAGCTATTCTAGTATTCTTCAGCCACACTATTTTCGCAGTTTTCCTTTTATTTTCCTTTTGCGAAAGACAACGAACCTGGACACATACGCTCACCAATAGCACAATAAATGCATTCAAATAAACACGCTCATCAGCAACTCAGCACGACATTGCCTCTGTAACTTGAACAATGCACTGTTCATCGCTATACTGACTGCTTGGTGCGTCAATGAGGTATAACCCTCCCTGTCACAACATAGAAGTTGGAAGGACATACTATCATGCCTAATCTTCGCCCCACCGAGCTCATTATCATCCTGCTTATCATCGTGCTGCTGTTTGGCGCAAAGAAGCTCCCTGAGCTAGCCAAAAGCATTGGCCAATCGATGAAGATTTTCCGCGCCGAGACCAAGACCGATGACCCGGCAACACAACAAACCGTCAATACAGTCAGCGACGCCCCTGCCCCAGCTCCGGCGGCAGCACCGGCTCCCGCTCCCGCCGTACCCCAAGCCGCCACGCTGAACGCCACCGCCGCCCCGACTACAGCGACCGGAGCCGAACAGCGATGAGCACGGTTCCCGGAAACCCCGCGCTTCCGGCACCCCTTGCACCGGCGATGCATCCCGGAGACCGGGATACGCACCTTGACCTCGACGATCTCATCGATCACTCACACGAGGCCACGCAGCAGGCCGGCGCGGGTGCAAAACGCCCCACACGCCGGTGGAAGCGGGGTGCAGGGCGCAAGTCCAAAACGCGCAAGCCCCGCAACCCCGATGCGGTGATGCCTCTGGCCGATCATCTTGTCGAATTTCGCAAACGCTTTGTTCGGGCCATTGCCGGCATCATCATCATGTCGATGATGGGATGGATGCTCAGCGATCAGGTGTTTCGCATCCTGCAACAACCGTTCCTGACGGCGGCCGGGCAGCAACAGGGACTGATGAGCATCACATTCAATGGCGTGGTCTCCGCATTCAACGTAAAGCTGGAGATTGCGTTCTTCCTTGGTCTGACGGCCTCCTGCCCGTGGTGGTCATACCAAGTGTGGGCATTCATTAATCCAGGGTTGAAGCGCAAAGAGCGCCGGACCGCGGTTGCATTCATCGGAGCCTCAGTGCCGCTGTTCCTCACCGGAGCCGGACTGGCATGGTATCTGCTGCCCCAAGCGGTGGCGATCCTTACCGGCTTTGCCCCCGCAAACACCGCCACATTGCTCAGCGCCGACGTCTATTTTGATTTCATTCTGCGCATGACAGTCGCTTTCGGCCTCTCATTCCTGCTACCCGTAGTCATGGTGGCATTGACGATGATGAATGCGGTCGAAACACGAACATGGTTGAAGCAGTGGCGTCTCGCAACGGTCATAGCGTTTATCTTCGCGGCCGTGGCCACGCCAACCGGCGACCCAGGCACATTATGTGCACTCGCCTTGCCCATCATCGCAATCTATTTCGCAGCCATAGCCGTATGCGCAGTATACGAGCACATCCAGCTATGGAAAGTCATGCGCGCGGCGGGCGAAGAACCCAAACTTCTCAAACTTTTACATAAAATGCGCGCCGCGTTACCATTTCGCGCGGCGCGCAAAGCCAAGCGCACCGGCAAACAGGAAGCCCCTGCAACAATAACTGCAGAAGGAGAATAATATGTTGTTCGGCATTTCGGGCACGGAACTCATGGTGATTCTTGTCATCACTTTAGTGCTGGTAGGCCCCGACAAGCTGCCCGACTACGCACGCAAGGCCGGACGATTTATCCATAGCATGCGCGTACGCGGCCAAGCGTTGAGCGAACAAAGCAACATCGACGTTCACGGCCTTGTACGGGATTCCGGCATCAATGATATTCGCAAAGGTCTGGATGATGCCACGCAAGATGTAAACCGGCTGCTGCCGCCTATCCGGTGACGTTATCAATCCAACGGCAACGTTGACTCGCGTTGGATTAGCTTCACCGGCACACGCTCCACACCATGGTGAGGATGCCCCGCAATCGCATCCAGTAGACATAGGGCAGCTTGACGCCCCAGCATTTCGTTGTTGTCATCAATAGAAGTAAGCAACGGATGCGCGTACGACACATAATCCGGACTGTTGTCGTGCCCGATAACCGCTACGTCTTGCGGCACGCGACATCCGCTACGTTCCAATTCCTCGATGCAGCCACGAGCCAACACATCGTTTTGGCATATCACTGCGTCGAATGCAGCACCGTCATTGAGCAGCAGACGGGCAGCGGCGCGCCCCCATTCCGCTTCCCATGAACCGAACCGCGCTTCGCCAACCAACTGTAATCCAGCATCATGCAAGGCCTTGAGCGCACCCCGCATCCGTTCATGTGCAACCGAGTACTCGGAGTCGCCAGCAATAATCGCAATACGAGTGCGCCCGCAGGAAAGAAGGTGGCGAACGGCCAAACACCCTGATTCCACATTGTCTTGTGCCACGGAACAATCATCGGGATCACGGGACGGGCCATAGGCGTAGACCACAGGTACCGGAGAATCCACGTAGTATGGCACCGGATCCGTACGCCTGCTGATAATCAACAGTCCCGACACTCCTTGCACCAACATTCGTTCAATACCACTGTGGAACAATGCCTCATTGCCTGACGCATTGAACAGCAGCGCTGCGGCTGAGCGCGCTTGAAACGCATTCTCCGCTCCAATAAGAATGGTCGGGGAAAAGACGCCTTTCATATCAACGCCAATGATGCCAACGCGAAAATCCTGCACGCCGTGAGAATCCCTGACGCTTAACCTTGCCATCGATGCCATAGCTTCTGCAGCGCTATAGCCCAAACTCTGCGCAGCATCAATCACTCGAATACGGGTTTTCTCGCTGACGTGAGGCTTTCCACGCAAGGCCTTGGACGCAGTGGACAGCGATACATTAGCCGCCGATGCCACTTCCTCCAAACGGACTGCGCCCACATTGAGCTCTTCCTCACCCTCTGACATATCGACTCCTCTGGCAAGGGCCTCAATGCCCCTAAATGATGCTGCAAACAGCCTTTAGTCTAATAGACTGCCACCTACGGCGCCCGCATCCGGTAAGCACACACAAAATATTGATATCAACTTGTTA
>QAKO01000060.1 GCA_003343765.1 Bacillota bacterium
AGTTGAAATGCCAGTATCCGCTCTTTTGGGTTTCACTGTATTCGTAGTAGGGGACTGGCTTGAGGGTTGCGAAGGCATAGCCGTTCCATTCGTTCTCTGCGTAAATGCCTTTGAAAGCACCGCGCAGGAATAATTTTCCGTTTTGGGAGATCTGCAATCCGGAGCGGCAGATCGTTTTTACGCTGGCAGGGATGATCATATATCCCACAGAATTGCAATTGCGGAAAGCGCTGTCGCCGATGTTTGCTCCGTCAAATGCCCACGAACCGATGTATTTTACCGTATTGCCGAAATCAACGGATGTGACCTGTACGGCAGATTCCGAATTGTAAATGAAGGCGCTTCCGCTGACCGAAACCGTACCTTCTTTTACTTTGAACGACTGCGTAGTTATTTTGCTTTCATCAAAATCTGCGAGATAATTGCCGATATACAGTGCGCCGTTTTCCCAGTTATCCTCGTTGTTGTAGAGCGCCGTGTTGGAAAAATTGGAAGAAGAGGAGCGGAGTGTTCCGTCACAGATAACTTCAGAAAGTTTGGGACAGTTGCTGAATACGCTCCCTGCAAGCATAATTCCGTCGGGAAGAGTCACTTTTTCCAGCAGGTCGCTATTGAACGCATTGTTTTTTTATAAAAGTCGGTCAAAATTTCTGCCTCAGCGCACGGAAAAGACAAAAAAAACAGAAGAACGGCGTACCATCGGTACGCCGTTCTCCTAAAACAAATGAGAAAAAATATGGGTAGTGAGTGTGATCTTAATTCAGAATATGGCGCAAAAGAAAATCATATTGCACACATATTTACACTCATATTATACAGCATAAAGGCTTACAAGTCAAGTTTTTTTTAAAAAAATATAAAATTTAATTCAAATCTATAAGAAAGGCCTTTTTATTTTTTTGTCATAAATTTTAATGACGTTTTCCAAAAAAATTGTCGAATTTTGTAACAGTGCAATTTAAGTCGGAAAGGGCTTCGCTTGCCGCGCGATTGCCGTGCAAAACAAGAATAAACAGTGGAAATAATTTCGAGCATACGTTATTGATAAATCAGGACGAAAAATAAATTCTGCGGAATATAAAAATTTTTTTCGGAATGGAATCACCGTTCCAAACGCTGCCTTCGAATGTTCAGCTGTCTGATTTTGTAAAAATTATAGCATGACGTTATCGCATAATGGAAGCAAATTGTCCGATGAATAAGCGTTTTGGCAGGGTAAATTCGGAAGTTTTTTTAATGAATAAAAAAAAACGGTATTTTCTTGCGTAAAATAAGAAAATCTGCTATGATATTGAGAAGAAAAAGGAGCTGGAAGAAAATGTTCAATATCGTTTTGGTAGAACCTGAAATCCCGCAGAATACGGGGAATATCGTGCGGACGTGTGCAGCGACGGGATGCCGCCTGCATATGGTTCGGCCGTTGGGTTTTGAAGTTTCGGATAAATATCTGAAGCGTGCGGGGCTGGATTACTGGCATTTTGTGGATATAACCTATTATGACAGCGTAGACGAATTGTTTGAAAAAAATCCGAACGGGAAATTTTATTTTTTTTCGACCAAGGCGGCAAAGACACACAGCGACGTGCAATACAGGGAAGGGGATTTTCTCGTGTTCGGCAAAGAAACGAAAGGTCTGCCCGAACCGTTGCTGGCTGCGCATTATAATGATGCGGTGCGCATTCCGATGATCGGAGAAATACGTTCGCTGAATCTTTCCAATTCGGTGGCGATCGCCGTTTACGAAGCGTGGCGTCAGGCAGGGTATACGCAGGGGAATTTCTGCGGCAGGCTCAGAAGTGTTGGACCGCAAAAATGACGCGGAGTATGTTTTTTTCGGCAGACGGCGCATGTATAAGAATCATTTTATAGGGAAAATAGTTTTAAATACGCGGGAAAACCTTGGCAAGAACTGTATATGCGGCGGGGGCAATTCCTTGACAAGAGAATAAAAAAAGTATATCATTATATATGGAATAAAAATCCAAAGGAGATAACGCAATGAACAAGAAATCTGTTACGGATGTTGACGTTAAAGGCAAAAGGGTTCTCGTCCGCTGTGATTTCAACGTCCCGATGAAGGACGGCAAGATCACCGACGAAAACAGGATCATGGGTGCTCTGCCGACCATTAAATATCTGATGGAGCAGGGAGCGAAAGTAGTGCTTTGCTCGCACATGGGCAAACCTCACAATGTTTTCGACGAAAAAGTGAAGCTCAATAAAAAAGAGAAGAAGGCGGTCGAAGCGTTGCCCGAAGCGGAACGTGAAGCGGCGACGGCGGAATATATTGCGAAAGCGAAGAAGAACGATCCCGTGAAGCTGACGCTCAAACCCGTAGCGGACAGATTGAATCAGCTTCTTGACAATAAAGTTACGTTTGCGGCGGACGTGATCGGTCCCGATGCGGAAAAGAAAGTGGCGGCTCTCAAAGCGGGAGAATGCGTGCTGTTGGAAAACCTGCGTTTCTATGCAGGGGAAGAGGGTAAGGATCTTGAATTCTGCAAGAAACTTGCTTCTTACTGCGATGTTTATGTAAACGACGCATTCGGAACGGCACACCGTTCGCACGCTTCCACGGCGGCGATCGTGGAATACGGTCTGGTAAAGACGGCGGTCTGCGGCTTTTTGATCCAGAAAGAGCTGGAAGTCATGGCAGACAGCCTGGATCATCCGGTACATCCGTTTGTGGCGGTGCTGGGCGGTGCGAAGGTTGCGGACAAGCTGAACGTGATTGCGAACCTTCTGAACAAGTGCGATACGCTGATCATCGGCGGCGGCATGGCATACACGTTTGTGAAAGCGCAGGGATATGAGATCGGCAAGTCGTTGGTGGACGATGAGAAGATCGGATACTGCAAGGACATGATGGCGAAGGCGAAAGAGATGGGCAAGAAACTGCTTTTGCCCGTGGATGCGGTGATCGCCAAAGAATTCCCGAACCCGATCGATGCTCCGATCGAAGTAAAGACGGTGGATATCGACAAGATTCCTGCGGATATGGAAGCGTTGGATATCGGCGAAGGAACGCAGAAGCTCTTTGCGGACGCGATCAAAGGCGCGAAGACGGTTGTCTGGAACGGCCCGATGGGTGTTTTTGAAAACCCGATCCTTGCGAAAGGTACGATTGCGGTAGCCAAGGCGATGGCGGATGCGAAGGATGCGACGACGATCATCGGCGGCGGCGACAGTGCGGCGGCGGTGCAGCAGCTCGGCTTTGCGGACAAGATGACGCATATTTCGACGGGCGGCGGCGCGTCTTTGGAATTGATGGAAGGAAAAGTTCTTCCCGGCATTGCGTGCCTGAACGATAAAGACTAAAAGGCAGAATTTGCGCGGAAAACCGTGATCGGTTTTCCGCTAATTTACAGAAAAAGAGGACTATTATGAGAAAACCGATTATAGCTGGAAACTGGAAAATGAACAATACGGCGGCGGAAGGCGTGGCGCTTGTGAATGCGCTCAAACCGCTGGTGGCGGATGCGGAATGTGACGTTGTGGTCTGCGTACCGTTTACGGATATCCCTGCGGTGTCGGAAGCGTTGAAAGGCAGCAACATTGCTTTGGGCGCTCAGAACGTGCATTTTGCGGAAAAAGGTGCTTATACGGGCGAGATTTCTGCGGCGATGCTGAAAGAATACGGCGTGAAGTATGTCATTATCGGGCACAGCGAACGCCGTCAGTATTTCGGTGAAACGGATGAGACGGTAAACAAACGCATGCATGCGGCGCTGGCGGCAGGTTTGACCCCGATCGTCTGTGTAGGCGAGAGCTTGCAGGAGCGTGAAACGGGCAAGACGGAAGACGTGCTTGCCGTGCAGATCCGTGAAGGGCTGAAAGGGCTGGACGACGTTTCCAAGATCGTCATTGCATACGAACCGATCTGGGCGATCGGCACGGGCAAAACGGCTACGGCGGAGCAGGCGAACGAGACCATCGGATTTATCCGTAAAACGTGCGGAGAAGTGTTCTGCCCGAAATGTGCGGAAAAAGTCCGTATTCAGTACGGCGGAAGCATGAACGCCAAAAACTGCAAAGAGCTTATGGCGATGCCTGAGATCGACGGCGGGCTGATCGGCGGCGCGTCTTTGAAGTCGGAAGATTTTTCCGTCATCGTGCATTATAATAAATAATTGATTTGCACGATGCGGTGTTTATAGCATTAAAATTTCAGAAGTATTATAAAAAGAGCAAGGCGTTCGGAATATTCCGAACGCCTTGCTCTTTCTGATTTTCCGAATTTCAGTTTTTTCTGCAGCAATGAATCATACAAAAAAACGGCCGCGCAGTGGCGGCAGTAAAAAAGTATGAAATGCATTAAACTAAGCGCGGATCCTGCCCGCAGGGAGCAAGATCCGCGCTTTTGTAGTCAGATATTGAGAAGGCGCAGAATGTGTTTGGAAACGATCATAAGGATCAGATCGATGATCCAGATAATGTTCCAACCAAAAATAATGCGCAAGATCGCCGCAACGATTTTCCCCTCCAAAAGCCTGGTGACAAAGCCGCAGATCAGTGACGTCACGGGAATGATCGCGAGGATCACGCTGACGAGGTAGCTTAATCCGAAGTAATCGCTTTTTTTCTTAGTCATAGTCATATTCTCCTTCTATGAAGATGATTTGATAATACTATTATACTACGCGCGCGCGGAAAAGTCAATGCCTGATTTTGTGAAAGATTTTGTGAAGATGCTGTGGCTTTTTGTTATATTAACTATAAATTTTCGTGATAATTGAAATATGAGAAAATGATTTGACAAATGAATTCGGATTTCATATAATAAAACCATGATAACAGCAAGGGCGCTGTGAGTGATTGTTAAGAGGCAGTGACTCACGGCGTTTTTTGTTTAGTAAAAGGTAGAGAGCCTGGCAAGGCAAAGGAGAAAAAGGAGTATGAAGATCCCTGAACTTTTCGGTGAGAGTGTTTTCAATCTGCAAGTTATGCAGGATAAGCTGCCGAAGGACGTATTCAAGTCTTTGAAGAAGACGATCGATGAAGGCTTGCCGCTGGACGCGGGAATAGCCGGAATCGTGGCGAACGCGATGAAAGATTGGGCGGTGGAGAAAGGAGCGACGCATTTTACGCATTGGTTCCAGCCGATGACGGGTATTACGGCCGAAAAGCATGACAGTTTTATTTCTCCTGTAAAAGACGGAAAAGTCATCATGGATTTTTCCTGGAAGGAGCTGGTGGTAGGCGAGCCGGATGCGTCCTCGTTCCCGAGCGGCGGTGTTCGTGCGACGTTTGAGGCGCGCGGCTATACGACATGGGATCCGACCTCTTTTGCGTTTATCAAAGACGGCACGCTGTGCATTCCGACGGCGTTTGTATCGTACGGCGGGGAGGTGCTGGATAAAAAGACACCTCTTCTGAAGAGTATGCGGGCATTGAATAAGCAGGCTTTGCGTATTTTGCGTCTGTTCGGGAACACGACCGCAAAGCGTGTTTTCCCGACGGTCGGAGCAGAGCAGGAATATTTCCTGATCGACCGCAAGATGTACGATGCGCGCAAAGACCTCGTATTTTCCGGCAGAACGCTGTTCGGCGCGAAACCTCCGAAAGGTCAGGAGCTGGAAGATCATTATTTCGGGCCGATCAAATCGCGCGTCAGCGCGTTCATGCACGATCTCGACATTGAATTGTGGCGTCTTGGCATTCTTGCAAAGACGGAACATAACGAAGTGGCACCTGCGCAGCACGAGATCGCACCTATTTTCAGCATTACGAACGTAGCATCCGATCAGAATCAGTTGTTGATGGAGACGATGAAAAAGGTCGCGGCAAAACACGGATTGTACTGCCTGCTGCATGAAAAGCCGTTTGCAGGCGTTAACGGTTCGGGCAAGCATAACAACTGGTCGATGAGTACGGATACGGGGCTGAATCTTCTCGATCCCGGTTCGACTCCTGCGGAGAACAGCCAGTTTATTACGTTCCTGCTTGCGGTCGTGAAAGCGGTGGACGAATACCAGGATCTGCTGCGTCTGTCCGTGGCGAGTGCCGGCAACGACCATCGTCTGGGTGCGAACGAAGCGCCCCCTGCGATCGTGTCCATGTATTTGGGCGAAGAGCTTGCAGGGGTGATCGAAGCGCTGGAAAAGGACGTCAAATACAACGGCAAGGGAAAACAGGTAATGAAGTTGGGCGTGGATACGCTGCCTGATCTTCCCAAGGATACGACCGACCGCAACCGTACATCTCCGTTTGCGTTTACGGGCAATAAATTCGAGTTCCGTATGCTGGGATCCACTTTCTCCATTGCGGGCCCGAACATCATCATCAATACGATCGTTGCGGACGAACTGCGTCAGTTTGCGGATGAACTGGAAGGCGCGAAGGATTTCAACGAAGCACTGCACGAACTGGTTGCAAGGACGATCAAAGAACATAAACGTATTATTTTCAACGGCAACAACTATACCGAAGAATGGACGAAAGAAGCGAAGAAACGCGGACTTCTGAATCTGCGCAACAGTGCGGAAGCACTTCCGTATTTTGCGGCGAAGAAGAATATCGAACTGTTTGAGCGCAATGACGTATTTACGGAACGTGAAGTGCGTTCGCGTACGGAGATCATGCTCGAGAATTACGGCAAAGTGCTGACGATCGAAGCTCTGACGATGATCGAGATGGGCAAAAAAGATATTTTCCCTGCCGTAAACAGTTATATCAATGAACTGTGTGCGGTGGTTTCGGCAAAGAGCAGCATGGGCGCTTCCTGCGAGGCGGAAAAAGAGCTGATTAAAAAACTTTCCGCTTCCAATGAAGCGATGTATTTTAAGATCGGCGAGATCGAACAGCTTCTGGTAGAAGTCAAGGGGATTACAGACGTCGAAAAGTCTGCCCGCTTCTTTGCGGATAAGATCATTCCCGTTATGCAGGAAATGCGCGCGTATGCCGATGACATGGAAGTCAATACGGCGAAAAAATACTGGCCGTTCCCGACTTACGGAGATATCTTGTTCAGCGTCTGATCCTTTACAGAGCAGAATATTTCGGAAGTCCGCAAAGAATCTTCTCAGCGGACTTCCCCGAAAAATTTATACGGCTTGACCGGCTTTACAAATCGCATTGTTTCTGACAAGAGTCTGCTTTCACAAGTCCCGTTTCTGTTCAGGAATCGGAGTGCCGAACGTTTTCCGGTTCTGATTCGTGGCTCTTACCGATAAACTGAACGCTGAAAGTTTATAGGGAATCGGAAACTGCGGCAAAAAATCTACCTATGGGTGATTCGTTTTCGGGTCGGTTCATTAGCAAAATAATATTTGCAATATAATATTCGCAATGGCGCGGTAGGAAAATTTTCCGCAGATGTTTTTTAAGTAAACATTTGCAGCCGCGCCTTTTTTCTTTGTTTAAATATTACAATTTATCATAAAAGGAGTGAGATTATGGAAGGTATCTATGGATCCACAGGGGTATGGTTCCTGATCGGAGCGATACTGGTGTGGTTTATGCAAGCTGGTTTTGCGATGGTAGAGACGGGATTCACGCGAGCGAAAAATGCCGGCAACATTATCATGAAGAACCTGATGGACTTCTGTCTCGGGACGATCGTATTCGTACTGCTCGGGGCAGGGCTGATGATGGGAGAAGACGCATTGTTCGGATTGATCGGTTTGCCGAATCTGGATC
>QAKO01000013.1 GCA_003343765.1 Bacillota bacterium
TATGATGATATCGATCAACCCTTTGGCGATGAGAAAATTTTCCTGTTCTGCAGGGTTTTTCAACCTTTTCAGATCGGGCAGGATCGTGCGGTTGAATTTTTTATCGCATAAAAGGGGCGGGAGTGTTTCTTTTTCCAGGACGGATGCAAAGTCGTCGGCGTACGCAGATTTGATGATCAGGACATGATTTTTGTAGGCGGGATAAGGGGTAAGTGAATGTATCCCGCAAGGTCTGACAAAAATAATGTCGTCTTTTTCGGCATAAAAACTTTGTCCGTCCACTTCTCCTAAAAGTTTTCCCTCTGTGATGTAAAGGATCTCGATGCAGCGGTGAAAATGAGGGGGAGGATTGCCGTTGTCACCCGCAAAAAAGCGAAGATCTTTTTCTTTGTCGTGAAAGGCTTCATAAACAGCTGATTTTTTCATAAAAGTCAATTTTCGGTAGAATATTTGTGAATATTGAGAAGAAATCCGCAATATTCAGTGTTATTATATCATTAAAGAAACTGTATGTCAACCGAGGTGCAGAAAAATGAAGATCGTGATTATAGGCTATGGCGGAATGGGCGGGTATCATGCAAATCAGCTGGGAGAATTTGCCAAAGCAGAAACCGGGACGCTGGAGCTTGCCGGGATCTATGATATAGACAAAGCGCGCTGTGCGGAAGCGAAAGCAAAAGGACTGCGCGTGTACGGTTCGCCGGAAGAGATCTGGGCGGATAAGGAAGTGGGAGCAGTTCTGATTGCGACGCCGAACGACGTTCATGCGGAATACGTCTATGCCGCAGCGAAATCGGGGAAGAATATAATTTGTGAAAAGCCGATCGCCATGAGTACCGCTCAGGCGGAAACGATGTATGATGCGGCGGAAAAAGCAGGCGTGCTTTTTGAAGTGCATCAAAACCGTCGTTGGGACGATGATTTTCTGACGGCGAAAAATATTATGGCGAAAGGTGAGATCGGGGATATTTATAAGATCGAATCGCGGGTGGTAGGCGCGAACGGGATACCCGGTGCCTGGCGCAAGGAAAAGGCGCACGGCGGCGGCATGATGCTGGATTGGGGCGTTCATCTGATCGATCAGATGCTGCAGTTTGTGAAATCGACCGTTGTGAGCGTTTATTGCGAATACAGCTACATTTACGGGGAAGAAGTTGACGACGGATGCGATTTGTCCGTTCTGTTTGAAAACGGTATTCGGTACCGTGTAGTGATTGCAACGGATTGTTTCCGCAAACTTCCGCGTTGGCAGCTTTACGGGATCGACGGTACTGCAACCATTGCGGACTGGGATCTTTCGGGCGGTGTGACGCGCGTTGTGGAACGTCAGGATAAGAATCTTGTGGGCATAAAAGCGGGCAACGGGTTTACGAAGACGATGGCGCAGCGCAGTGAAAGTTCGGTGGAGGAACTTCCGTTGCCGATCGTGCATGCCGAACCGTTTGCGTTTTATAAGAACTTTGCGGCGGCGGCGGAGAGAAAAGCGACGCCTGCAATACACAAGGAAGAAGTTTTGCGTGTTTTCCGTCTGATGGAAGCGGCGGCGGAGTCGGCGGAGAAAAATGAAGTTATAAAAGTCCGCATCTGAAAAAGGGCGGAAAAGATAAAAGGGGACAGATCATGAAAATCAGTGTAGTGAGCAGTATATTGGGCGATTACAGCCTGGACGAAAGCCTGAAATATTTATCGGGGCTTGGTGTGAATGAATTTGAACTGGGGGTCGGAGGATATCCCGGCAAGGCGCATGCGGATGCTTTGGTTCTGAGCAAAGACAAAGCAGCGCGGGAAAAACTTTTGGAAACGTTCAAAAAATACAATATGGGGATTTCGGCACTGTCGGTGCACGGCAACTGTGTGCATCCGAACAAAGAGACGGCGGCGAAATTTGAAGCGGATTTTGAAGCGGCGTGCATATTGGCAGGGCAGATCGGAATCGACCGTATTGTAACGTTTTCGGGCTGTCCCGGTTCGGATCCGGATGCAAAACAGCCGTCCTGGGTGACGTGCGCTTGGCCGTCCGAATATCCGCAGGTGCTGGAATGGCAGTGGAACGAGGTGTTGATCCCTTATTGGAAAAAAGCTGTCAGATTTGCTGCCGATCACGGTGTAAAGCGCATCGCGTTGGAAATGCATCCGGGGTTCTGTGTGTATAACCCGGCGACCTGCCTTCGTCTGCGCGAAGCGGTCGGGGATCTGATCGGTGCCAATATCGACCCGTCGCATCTGTACTGGCAGGGTATGGATATGCTTGAAGTCATCCGCTTATTGGGTGAAAAGAAGGCGATCTATTATTTCCATGCAAAGGACACGCAGATGATGCCGCACAATGTGCGTAAAAACGGGGTATTGGATACCAAGTCGTTTACGCTGGCGGCGGATCGGTCGTGGGTATTCCGCACATTGGGGTACGGACATGGCGCCATGGAATGGAAACAGATCATTTCCATGCTGAAGATCATGGGGTATGACGATTCCGTTTCGATCGAGCATGAGGACGGGCTGATGTCTCCGAAAGAAGGGCTTGAAAAGGCGATTTCTTTCCTGAAAGAATGCGTGATCACGCAGGATAATACGAATATGTGGTGGGCGTAGAGGTAAAAACGATGAAATTTGGAGTACAGTTGTATAGTTTGCGGGAGCTTGCGGCGCGGGAAGGCGCGGAAGCGGTTTTGCGCACAGTGGCGCAGGCCGGTTATGACGGCGTGGAATTTGCGGGATTTTATGATAAAACGCCGGATGAAATGGATGCTCTGTTGAAGAAATACAATTTAGAGCCGGTTTCGGCACACATCGGGGCGGACAGTATTCTGCCGCAGATGCCTTATATAGATAAACTGAAGATCGGGAATATTTTTATTCCCTGGGTAGCCAAAGAGACGTTTGATGATCCGGAAAAGTTTTCGGCGTTTTGTTCGCAAGCGGCGGATTTGCAAGATCTGCTTGCAAAGAAAGGGATCTTGTTCGGGTATCATAACCATGCTCATGAGTTTGAAGACGGGCAAGACCGTCTGGCGCGTTTGCTGACGGCTTTGCCCTGGATGAAATCGGAGCTGGATGTATTCTGGGCGACGGTAGCGGGTTTGGATCCGGTCGAATATATGAAAAAGTTAGGCGATCGGCTTGCCTTTGTGCATATCAAGGAAGCGGCGAAGGATGCTTTGGCGGAGCCGCAGCCGATTGTCGGGGAAGGCGTCGTGGATATGCGGGGCGTTTTCGAGGAAATGAAGCGCGGCGGCATTGAATGGGCGGTGCTTGAAGTGGAAAAATATCCCTGCGGGGAAGCAGAATATCTGTGCCGCAGTCTGGAAAATATGAAAAAATTAGCGAAATAGCGGAGGAAAGAAAGATGAAGAAAATCAGGATCGGTGTGATCGGATGCGGCGGGATCGCGAACGGCAAGCATATGCCAGCGGAAAAACGCAATCCTGCGTCGGAGCTTGTTGCGTTTTGTGATATAATCGAAGAGCGCGCGGTTAAAGCGAAGGAAGATTACGGTACAAAAGAGAGCGCGGTGTATACAGATTACAGAGAACTGCTCAAAGATAAGAGTATCGATGCGGTGCTTGTTTTGACGCCGAACTGTTCGCATTGTGAGATCACGGTGGCAGCGCTGAACGCAGGCAAACACGTTTTGTGTGAGAAGCCGATGGCGATGAACTATGCGGAAGCGAAACAGATGCTGGAAGCCCGCGACAAATCGGGTAAGGTTCTGACGATCGGGTATCAGAACCGTTTCCGTCCGGATTCTTTGTATCTGAAACGGCTGGCGGACAAAGATTATTTCGGGGAAGTGTACTATGCGGAAGCGATCGCGATCCGCCGTCGTGCGGTTCCGACGTGGGGGGTATTTATCGATCAGCAGAAGCAGGGCGGAGGCCCTTTGATCGATATCGGTACGCATGCATTGGATCTGACGCTGTTCATGATGAACAATTATGAACCTGCTTACTGTGTCGGGAAGACTTTCCATAAGCTGAACAAACAGAAAGAAACGGGGAATGCCTGGGGCGATTGGGATACCGAAAAATTTACGGCAGAGGACAGTGCATTCGGTTTTGTTGTGATGAAAAACGGTGCAGTGATCTATCTGAAATCCAGCTGGGCACTGAATATGGCGAATCCGATCGAGGCGGTCACGACGATCTGCGGCGAAAAGGCAGGGGCGGATATGTTGGACGGACTCCGAATCAATACGATCATGGAAGGCAAACAAGTTATGATCAAACCGGATCTGCAGGGCGGATCGGTGGCGTTCTTTGAAGGGACGGGCGGCGGCAATCCGGAAGATCTGGAATCGGCATGCTTTACGAATGCGATCCAGGGTAAAGGAAATCTGTATGTAACGGCAGACCAGGCGGCGGTCGTGACGAGGATCCTGGAAGGAATTTACGAATCGGAAAAAACGGGCAAGCCTTATTATTTTGACTGATTTGAACGGATCGGAGGAAGATGAAGATGAAAGTAACGGTCGTATGCGAGCATAACGCCTCTATGGATTCGGAGGATGGAAAGAAAGCGTATCCGGAAGGAATTAATAAATGCCTGAGCAATCTTTTGGAGAAAGGCGGTCACGAAGTGACCTTATTGCGCGCGGATGAAAACGGGGTACATGGTTTTACGGATGATATTCTGGAAAACACGGACGTTATGTTCTGGTGGGGGCATTGGTATCACGGGGCTGTGGATGACGGATTGGTCTCCAAAATTGCGTACCGGGTTCAGCGCGGCATGGGAATGGTATTTTTGCATTCGGCGCACGATTCCAAACCTTTTAAACGTTTGCTCGGCACAACGTGTTCGCTTTCCTGGCGGGAAGACGGCGAGACGGAGCGCTTCTGGTGTGTAGATCTGACGCATCCGATCGCGCAGGGATTGGGCGAATACATCGATATTCCGCAGGAAGAAATGTACGGCGAACCGTTCGATATTCCTGTTCCCGACGAATTGGTTTACATTGGTTGGTTCCAGGGCGGCGAAGTTTTCCGAGGCGGATGTGTGTTCAATCGCGGCAGGGGTAAGATTTTCTATTTCAATCCCGGACATGAAACATATCCGACGTACAGAATCGAAAAAGTACAGCAGCTTTTGCGCCAGGCATGTCAGTATGTTGCGCCGAAGTCGCCTGTCTTGAAAGAGCTTGTCAGCAGGAATCCCAAACAACGCAGTTTTTGAGACAAATAAAGAAAATAACGTAAGCGCCCGTATCCGCACGCGGATACGGGCGCCTTTCTGTTTTGAGAACAGCGGAGCGAAATGATCGCGGACAGGCAGACTGGCAAGCGCGTCCGTGCAAGGTTTTTGCACGGACGCGCTTTGTTGAGCGAGACGATCAAGCGGGCAAAAAATAAAAAGAAAGGAAAGAAGCGGAATAAAAACAAAAAATTGCCTCATACTTTTATCGAAAAGCGGCGGGAAAAGTTCCGCCAAAGAAGGGAGGAAAAAATGAAAGCAACGGGAATTGTAAGAAGGATCGACGAACTGGGAAGAGTGGTGATTCCGAAGGAAATCCGCCGCACCTTGCGCATCAAGGACGGGGATCCTCTGGAAATATTTACCGATCGGGACGAATTGATGCTGAAAAAATATTCGCCCATCGCGACGCTGGAAAAATTTTCGGAAGGCACGACAAAATCGCTCAGCGACCTGAGCGGATGCCTTGCGGTGATTTGTGACACGGACGAAATTTTATATGCGTCGGGGGACGGGCGCAAGGATTTTGCAAAGAAAGCGATCTCCTCGCAGTTGGAGCGGATCATGAAAGACAGGCGCAGTTATGTGGCAAACCGTGCGGAAGGCGGAGACATTGTGCCGCTGACCGACGATGCGCAGATGCAGATCACGGCGCAGATCATTGTTCCGATCGTAGCTGGCGGTGATTGCCTGGGTGCGGTCTCGCTCTTATCGGGTGAAGAAGGTGCGCG
Source organism: Bacillota bacterium (assembly GCA_003343765.1). Classification (GTDB taxonomy): domain Bacteria; phylum Bacillota; class Clostridia; order Christensenellales; family Borkfalkiaceae; genus Borkfalkia. Next base: position 5,922 of record QAKO01000013.1, read on the forward strand.
CATGGAAGCGGGAGCGGTAAAATTATGCCGTCTGACCGCAGATATTCTGGCAAACCAGTTCGTGTAAAGGTCGGGAAAACGATCGCAACAGGGAGGAGAAGGCGCAGCCTTTTCCTTTTTGCTACATATGAAATCGCAAAGTTTTATCAAGGGGGCAATCATAGTAGCAGTTGGAGGGATCGCTGCAAAGATCCTCGGCGCGTTTTACCGAATACCGCTTACAAATATTCTGGGCGGGGAAGGAATGGGGATTTACCAGATGGTATATCCTCTGTACTGCCTGCTGCTCACGGTATCGGCGACGGGGATCCCGTCCGGGCTTGCCCGCCTCGTTTCGGCGGCGGAGGCGAGAGGGGATCGGGAAAAGAGCCGTGCCGTCCTGCGGAAATCCTTGCTTTTGTTTTCGGCGATCGGATTCGCGGGCAGTGCTTTAATGTTTCTTCTTGCGCCTTGGATGAGTATGGCGCAAAAAGAAATTTCGGCAATTTCTGCCTATCGGGCTTTGGCTCCCGGGGTGTTTCTTGTCTCCGTGCTTTCCTGTTTTCGCGGCTGGTTTCAGGGGAAAAGCAATTTCTTGCCCACGGCGCTCTCCGAGATCTGTGAGCAGGCGGTCAAGGTTGCGGTCGGCGTTTTTGTCGCGAATCTTTACCGCACAGACGTCGTGCGCGCCGTGACTGCCACGCTGTTTGCCGTTACGCTGAGTGAACTCGCCGCGTGTGCTCTGATGCTCGTTTTTGTGAAGCGGGAAAGAGGTGTTCGACCGCTTTATCGCGAACGTATACCGATTTTGAAGTCGAAAATGCTGTTGCGTGTTACAATTCCCGTTACGGTTGCGGCCGGTGTCCTTCCGCTTTCCAACATTGCGGACAGCATTCTCATCGTGCGGATGATCGGAGCGTATGCGGATAATGCCACCGCGCTTTACGGATTGTATTCGGGGGCGGCGGCGACGCTGGTCAATTTGCCTGTATCAGTATGTTACGGGATAGCCGCCGCAATCATTCCCGCCGTATCTGCTTTGGCAAGCAAGGGATCGGTCAAAGAAGCGGAAAACCGTATTTTGTTTGCGCTCAAATGCACATTGTATCTTTCAATGCCTGCGGCTTTGTTTCTCTTTGTGTTTTCGGGCAATATCACTTCTTTTTTGTTTGCATCGGTCACGGGGGCGGAAGGGGAAATACTGGCAAAACTTGTGCGCTCGCTTTCTTTTGCCGCGGTTCTTCTCTCCGTTGTGCAGACGCTGTCCGCATGCTTGACGGGATGCGGAAAACCGAAGATCGCCGCATTTTCGATGACGGCAGCCGTTGTAGTCAAACTTCTTGCGGAAGCAGTGCTGTTGCGTTATCCGCAAATTTCTGTTCTGGGGGCGGCTTATGCGTCAATCGGGTGTTATTTTGTTGCGATTCTCGTCAATTTGTTATATAGTATAAGGGAAAGAAAAAATCGATGGGCATTTTTCGGCCTGGCGGGCAAATTTTTGCTGGTGTCAGCGGCGGCGGTTTTGCCGGCGGCGGCAGTGGCGCGGGTACACATATTGTTGTCGCTTGCGGTTGCGGCGGCGGTATATCTGGCGCTGTCGGTTTTATTGCGCGCGTTTACGGCTGAAGAATTGCAGATTGCATGGAGGAAGAAAAATGGTAACCGTTGTAGGGTTAGGGTGCGGTCGTGAAGATATATCGGACGGGGCGAGAAAGGCATTGCTTTCAGGAGGCAAGGTGATCCTGCGCACGGGTGAAACGCCCGCCGCGCAAGGGGTAAAGGATCTGGGCGTGGAATTTTCCACCCTGGATTACATATACGGGATCAGCCGCAATTTTGATACTTTGAATAAAAAACTTGCTTCGGCGGTTTTGGAAGAAGCGAAAGAGCGCGACGTCATTTACTGTGTGGACGGGAGCGTATCGGAAGATGTTTCGGCGCAAATGGTCATGCGCAGGGCGAAAAATGTAAAGGTATACGGCGGCGTATCCAAAGCAGACAGTGCTTTTGCGGCGGCGAAAATTTTTTCGCGCAACAGAATGTCGGTTTCGGCGTACGGCTGGGGGGATATACGTCCTTCGCTTCCGCTTGCAGTCTACGATCTGGATTGCGATCTGGTGGCTGGCGACATAAAACTTCGTCTTTGCGAGCTGTTCGGGGATGAAGCGGAATGTTATTATGTGCATGGCGGCAAGGCAAAGAAAATTCGTCTTTTTGAAGCGGACAGGCAAAAAGAGTATGATTCCACGAGCGTATTGGTGATGGATGAAATACCTCTTTTGAAGCGGACGCGTTTTAATTACGACGATCTGGTAAAAATTCTGAATTTGCTGCGCGCGCCGAACGGATGTCCTTGGGACAGGGCGCAGACGCATGAGAGCATTCGTCAGAACATGATCGAAGAAGCGTATGAGCTGGTGGATGCGATCGACAGCAAGGATGATTCCAAGGTGTTGGAAGAAACGGGTGACGTTCTGATGCAGGGAGCGTTTCATTCGGTTCTGGGTCAGGAGCGCGGCGCGTTCAGTGCGGATGATGTGCTGAGTGCGGTCTGTTCGAAACTCATATACCGCCATTCGCATATATTCGGAAAGGACAAAGCTACCGACGAGGCGAGTGCGCTTTCGGTCTGGGATAAGAACAAGCAGGCGGAAAAGGGGCAAAAGACGGGATCGGAGTCTGTCTGCGATGTGCCGAAGGTATTGCCTGCGGTGATGCGTGCGCAGAAAGTTGCCAAACGTGCGGCAAAATACGGATACGACTTTAAAGACGT